>JALVQM010000386.1 GCA_027025615.1 Desulfobacteraceae bacterium
GCAGCGACTGGCGGACCGCGGTGTTCTGGTCTTTGCAACCGGCCCGGGCAAAATTAGGGCTGTGACCCATCATCCCCTTACCCCAAGCGATATCGACTTTGCGGCAACCGTTTTTGCCGAGGCAATGCAAATGGATTAGGTTGTCTTTGACACCAGCAGGTCGTGGGTTTTATCATGGTTTGAGTATTGACGGTCATTATTCAGCAGGCTGTTGAAAAACCGGTATAAGCCAAGCGCTGTAGTATTTCAAAAACCTGTTAAACATATATTCAAGGGGGTCGGCCATGTCTAAAAACGATCTGTCCATCGTAAAAGCGCCGGCCATCCTGGTCGTCGATGACGAAGAAGATATCGGCCGATTTCTGCAGAGCGCCTTGCAAAGGGAAGGCTTTGACTGCCTGACCGTTACCAATGCCGAGGATGCCCTTGGCATTATGAAACAGAATCATTTCGACGTGGTGGTCACCGACATCAAGATGCCGGGCATGGACGGGTTGAACCTTTGCAGGCAAATTAAATCCGCTTATGACACCGACGTGATGGTCATGACCGGTTTCAGTCTCGATTTTACCTATGAGCAGATTATTTCCATGGGGGCTTCTGATTTCCTTATTAAACCGGTGACCAACAGTGAGCTTGCTGCGCGGATAAAGAGGATTCTAAGCGAACGACGTTTCAGAGCCGAGCGCCTGGAGGCCTTGGCCGAGCTTAAAACCCAGTTGGAAAAATTTCAGCGAGCCATGGAAGGTATAGTCCAGGCCATGTCAGTGGCGGTTGAAATGCGTGATCCTTATACTGCCGGCCATCAGCAAAGGGTTGCCGAGCTTGCCGGAGCCATTGCAACCGGGATGGGCCTGGACCATGAGACTGTTTACGGGCTGGAGATGGCCAGCCGGATTCATGATCTGGGCAAGATTACCGTACCGGCCGAGATCCTGTCCAAGCCGGGACGTCTTTCCGGACTGGAGTACGAGTTGATCAAGAATCACGTCAAGGCCGGTTATGATATCCTCAAGAAAATTGAGTTTCCCTGGCCCATCGCAGACGTTATTCTTCAGCACCATGAACGGCTCGATGGTTCCGGTTATCCCAACGGCCTGTCAGGTGACGCTATTTTGCTGGAAGCCCGCATAATGGCCGTTGCCGATGTTTTTGAAACCATAGCCTCCCACCGCCCGTATCGCCCCTCTCTAGGGGTGCGCAAGGCCATGGATGAACTGGCTGCAGGTCAAGGTCTGCGCTATGACCCGGAGGTGGTAAAAGTTTGCCTGGAGCTGGTGGGCAACAAGGGTTTTAGCTTTAGCCGGAGCTGGGAAAAACCGGAAGACAGAGCTTCTGCCAGCACACCATTGGAACCGGCTCAAGGGTTGGACATTCAGGGGCGATAATGTTATTTCAACTATGATGTTACGGTACCCGGCCCTTTATTATTTTTGGCGTTTGTTTGCTTCAATGCAATGAATTGATTTCACTTATGCTTGAATGGTTTAAATATCGTCCAGCTCTGCCGGCGTTGAGCAGTTTTGCCCTGGAACCCTACCGTTTCCGCTTTTCACTTGAGGAATTGACCCTGGGGATAGACAATCTGCGTCACGATGTTAACCTGAGTCCGACCTTTTGCAGTGCAACTTCCCGCATCGCCTATCAATTGATTCTTCGGTACCTTGGAATGGAACAACAAGATTCACGGGTTCGCCGGGAAGGCTGGTTGAAGGAAGTTGACAATTACAAGCAGCTTTACCGTCAAATGATGCGTGACGCTATAGACCAGGCCAAGGGCAGGGGTCAATTCCAGATTGAATGCCTGGCCCAAACGGCAACCATTAAAATGTTGGTCGAAGAAACCAGGCGGCAGTATGATAATCTTGTCCGACGCTTGAAATCGGCAGTGAACAAATCTGATTTGGCTCTTCACAATGATGCGACCGAAGCACCTAAATTAAAGGAAAAATTGGGACGAGTAGTTCAGCTCAGGCATGAAATCCTGTTGCGGGTGGGCAAGGAGATTGCCGGCTACCTGGCGGAAGTGCAGCAAAGTGACCTGCGCGAAGCCCACGAAGCCGTATTTGGCCCCTGTTTCAGTTTTCCGGTGGATATTCTTCGCAATCCTTTACTGTTTGCCGAAAACCCGTACAACGATTTTTTTCTGCTGTCCGAGTACGATCTTAACCTCGGCCGCAGGATGGAAGATCCCGACAAGTATGACTCCCTGTTGGTCCTGATCCGTAAATTGATTGGGCAATTGAACGTTTCTGGCCCCGGCGACGATGCTGTTCCGGTGGACCGGCGGTTAAAAGAGACAGAATTAGAGGAATACAGCCGGCAGCAAATAGCATCCGAGCGTAAGAAAATAGACCGCTTGCTGCGCCAGTTGGACAATATTGACCGGCTTTTTAACTGGCAGGCCTCCTCTGAAAAATTGTCTGAGCTGAAACGCGAAAAGGCGGATCGCAAGGATATTTCCGGGATCTCTGAATTGATTAAAATGCAGCGCAGGCTGCTGAACTATTTTTACCGGCAGTTTCGGCGTAAAGCATTGATGCAGAGGATTGCAGCCGCTTATTTGATGCAGCCCGAATATAAGCAGTACTGTCCACCCCTGGTACCCCAGCAGATCATGCAGTACATGATTTCTTCCGGTGGACGTAAGTCAGTCAAACAACGCTTGAAGCGGCTGAAAAAGCTTTACGGTCGCAACTTGAATCTCAAACCCCTGAACAAGAAGACAAAAAAGCTTAAGCAGCTTACCGCGGCTGAACAGCGTATCCTCCTGTTACGTTTCTTGAAAGCATTCTGCAGGCTTCATCGCGATACGCGTAATTTTGAATTGCTGAAAGAGGCTATGGAGAGAGTTAACCTGGTCAGTGAAGAAAAATTGTTGACCCTTTCCCGCGAGAACAACACTCTTTATGAATTTCTCTTGCCCCATGAACAAAGTTCCGAAGATGCTCCCATTATCAACCACGTAGTAATCAAGGCCGATGTTCGCGGTTCGACTGACCTGACTTACCGAATGAACAAGCAGGGCATGAACCCGGCCACTTACTTCAGTTTGAATTTTTTCGATCCCATATCGCAGATTCTGGCCGAGTATGATGCCCTCAAGGTTTTCATAGAGGGCGATGCGATCATCCTTTCCATTTTTGAACGCCGCAACCGGCCGGCTGACTGGTACAGTGTTGCCCGGGCTTGCGGCGTAGCCTTGAATATTCTGATGATTATAGGTCGTTGCAATGAGAACAACAAGCGTCACCGTCTGCCTGTGCTTGAGCTGGGACTTGGTATAAGTTATCTTGGCAAGGCGCCCACCTTTTTATTCGATGCCAACAACCGGATCATGATATCGTCTGCCATCAACCAGGCAGACCGCCTGTCGGGTTGTGCAAAACAGGCCCGCAGGGTAATTCGTAAAAATAATACTCCTTTCAACCTGTTTGTATTCCAGACTGCCAGCGAAGAAGAGATGGCTGCAACCCGGGATGATCTTTTCCTGCGCTACAATGTTAACGGGATTGAGCTGAACCAGCCCGGGTTTGAGAAACTCGCCAGGGAAATAGACCTGAAAATGGTCAAGGGCAGTGTCCCTGACCTTCACACCAAAAAAGTAAACCTTTACACCGGCCGGTTCCCCACCAAGTCAGGGCGTTTCCAGCGCCTGGTTATAAGGGAAGCCCAGATCCCGGTCGTCGATCCGGTGAACTTGAGTGTCAAGCGGATTACTTCCCGTAAGTATTACGAGGTATGCACCCATCCGCTGTTATACAAGCTGGCTCGCAGCAGGGGAAAATAGATTTATTCCTCAATCCTCCTGGAGTTCCTTGATATTGGCGTAGTAATCCAATGCTTCAGGGTTGGCCAGGGCATCCTTGTTCTTTACAGGTAGCCCGTGGATAATGTTCTTGACGGCCAATTCCACCTTTTTCATGTTCAGGGTATAAGGAATATCCGGTGTCTCCAGTATCTTGGCCGGGACATGGCGTGGTGAAGCATTGGCCCGGATTGTCTTTTTGATTTTGTCTTTTAGTTCTTCGGTCAGTTTATGACCCGGTGCCATCTTGACAAACAGAATGACACGAACATCGTTTTTCCAGTTCTGTCCTATAACCAGGCTGTCTTCTATTTCTTCGAGCTGGTCGACCTGGCGGTAGATTTCAGCGGTGCCGATACGTACTCCGCCAGGGTTCAGGGTCGCATCGGAACGACCATAAAAGATTACACCTCCATGTTCGGTAATTTCAATGTAGTCTCCATGGCGCCAGACTCCGGGGTAGACGTCAAAATAGGCTGAATGATATTTTTTCCCGTCAGGATCGTTCCAGAAGTAAATCGGCATGGACGGGAAAGGTGCAGTGCAGACCAGTTCTCCCTGGCGTCCTACAACCGGCTTGCCGTTTTCGTCGAAAGCTTCAACTTTCATTGCCAGTCCACGGCACTGCAGTTCTCCGGCATATACCGGCCCCATGGGATTGCCCAGGGCGAAACAGCCGTTCAAGTCGGTACCTCCTGCAATAGATGCCAGCTGCAAGTCGGATTTTACATGGCGGTATACAAAACGGAAACCCTCCACAGACAATGGTGAGCCGGTTGAAAGTACTGCTCGCAAGGGGGCAAGGTCGAATTCTTCGGCTGGTTTGAGCCCGGAATTCATCAGGGCTGCTATGTAACCGGCACTGGTGCCAAAAACGGTTAATTTTTCTTCTTCTGCCATTTCCCATAGGGCCCGGGGTGAGGGGTGGAAAGGATTTCCGTCATACAGAACCAGTGTTGCGCCCACTGCCAGGGAAGATACCAGCCAGTTCCACATCATCCAGCCGCAGGTTGTAAAGTAGAATATCGTATCGCTACGCTTCAGATCCGTATGCAGTACTAGTTCTTTCAGGTGATGAATAAGGATGCCGCCGGCACTTTGTACCATGCACTTGGGCAGGCCGGTAGTTCCAGAAGAGTACATTATGTAAAGAGGATGATCGAAAGGCAGCTGGACAAAATCGATTTCGAGGTCATTTTTATCTGAGCAGAAGTCTTTAAAAAGCACGGCCCGGTCGATTGCAGACAGATCCGGCTTTTCAGAAACATATGGGACCACCACCAGCTTCTGGACCGAGTCAAGCCGGGATACCACCTGGGAAATCTTTTCAAGGCTGTCCAGAGACTTGCCCTTGAAAAAGTAGCCGTCGGCGGTGAAAAGAATCTTGGGCTCAATTTGCCCGAAACGGTCCATGACCCCCTTGATTCCAAAATCCGGTGAACATGAAGACCAGGTGGCCCCGCAACTTACGGCCGCCAGCATGGCAATTATGGTTTCAGGCATGTTAGGCATAAAGCCCGCCACCCGGTCCCCTGGTTGAATGCCGGCCTCTTTCAGGCTGGCCGCCAGCCTGGCCACCTTGTCGTATAGTTGGGCATAGGTCAGGCTGCGGCGGACCTTGTCTTCACCCCGGAATATCAAAGCTGTCTGGTCATCCCTGAAGCGCAGCAGGTTTTGGGCGAAGTTGAGTTCTGTCCCTTGAAACCACTTGGCTCCGGGCATTTTGTTGACGTCGTCGATGACCTGCTTGTAAGGTACCGAATGAATAATGTCAGCCTGCTCCCACCATGTGGCCCAGAAGTCAGGTATGTTTTCTATGGACCACTGGTAAAGTTCAGGGTATTGACTGAAGCCCTGGTTGAACCTATGGTTTACCAGGGTCATGAATTGGTACATGTTTGTTTCACGAATTTTTTCTTCAGACGGGGTCCAAAGCAGTTCTGCCATCCTGGATCTCCTTGGCTTGATTGTGGCCGCTTGGCTTTGGCAAGGCTGTCAAACCCCGGGGTAAAGCCTGCGACCGGTAATTTGAAAATAAACAAAAGGCTAAACCAAATTTAATCGCTGAAGGTGACTTTAGCAAGATTGAGCCGGTTTTTCAATTATCGATAAGGATAAGCATTTGAGCCTTGCCCGTCTGGCTTGGGCAAAAACATTTGCTGCCGACAATTTGTGAAAGAACAGAAGCAAAGGATTGGAAAGAACCTATGCATTACGAAGGCAATATAATCAGGCCTCCCAGTGAGGCCAACAGTATCCTGCTCCAGGTGACCGTGGGTTGTTCAAGGAACAAGTGCACTTTCTGTGGTACATATATGGGCGAGCGCTTCAGGATCAAGCCTGACAGCATAATTTTTGAGGATATTGAGTTTGCGGCCGGCAATTGCCGTCGCCAGAACCGGGTTTTTTTATGCGACGGAGATGCATTGATCATCCCCCAGAAGCGGCTTATGAAGATACTGAACCGGATCAGGGAAAGACTTCCCTGGGTAACCAGGGTGGCGGCTTATGCCAATGCCAAAAGCCTCGGGATGAAAACTGATCAGGAGCTTGTAACTTTACGTGAAAACGGTCTCCGGATTCTTTATATGGGCCTTGAAACCGGAGATGATGTAACTTTGAAGGCCATCAACAAGGGAGCCGGTGCCCAGACCATGATCGAGATGGGGCGCAAAGCAAGGGCCGCCGGGATGAAGCTTTCTCTTACCGTACTGCTGGGAATCGCCGGACCCGAACGCTCCGATATCCATGCCCGTGAAACAGGAAGGGTTATTTCAGCCATAGACCCGGAATATGTGGGCGCATTGAGCCTTATGTTGATTCCGGGAACTCCACTGTACGCGGATTGGAAATCAGGCCGCTTCAGACTTCTGGAACCCATGGAAATGCTGGCCGAACTGCGGACCATGATTGCCCACACCAACATGAGCCGCGGGCTGTTCCATGCCAACCATGCCTCTAACTATCTGCCCATCAAGGCGCGGATGCCCAAGGACAAAGCCAGGGTGCTGGACTTGATAGATCAGGCCCTGGAAGGCCGGATATCTTTGAAGCCTGAATGGATGCGGGCGCTTTAACTGGTTGAAACGTCCAAAAAGTTTAAGATTGCCGGTCGGGACCTCTGTCGTCCAGGCAGCGGCGGACTGCCTCACCCAGAGAGACAATAGTATAGGGTTTGCGGATATAGCTCCCTGCTCCCAGGGCCAGGGCTTTTTTCACGCGAATTGTTTCCGAATATCCGCTGGCAATAATGGCTTTTTGTCGGGGATTTATATCCAGGATGCGTCTGAAGGTTTCAAGCCCGTCGATTCCTGGATCCATTATCATGTCGAGTACCACAAGATCGAAGGGCCTTTCTTTGATCATGGCGACCGCTTCTTCTCCGCATGCAGCCTCCATGACAGTATATCCAAGCTTTTCCAGCAGATGACGGCCCAGCATTCGTTGGTCATGTATGTCATCTACCAGGAGTATGGTTTCATTACCTTTCAATGGATCCAGGTCGGTTGCCGGGCTGGCATCTTTCTGGGGACGTTCCGTGACCGGGAAATACAAAGCAAACCGGGTGCCCTTGCCCGGCTCGCTTGTTACGTCGATGAATCCATCATGGTCCTTGACCGTGGACCACACTACCGCCATGCCCAATCCCGTACCACTGCGGCCCATGATTTTCTTGGTGAAGAAGGGTTCAAAAATTTTCTGGATATCCTCGGATGCTATGCCCACTCCCATGTCTTCCACCGTAAGTACCGCGTACTTGCCTGGTTTGATGTTTTCAAAAACTTCCAGGGGCTCGCTCAATTCTTGTCTGCAGGTTGTTACAACTACCACACCTCCGTTTTCAGATGCCTCAAAGGCGTTGGCAACCAGGTTCATAACGGTTTTTGATAAATGAACAGAAGAACCAATGATGTTGTCAAGGTCCGCATCCAGGTTAAGTTCCAGCCGTACCTGAGGGTATTCTGCCTGCAGACGTGAAAACTCCGGGCTGCTAACATAATTCTTAATTGTTTCGTTCAGATTTAATACTTCTGAAAGCTGGATTCCACGTCGAGCCAGGGTGAGCAAGTCCTGGACGATGGAAGCCGCCCTTTGACCTGCCTGCTGGATCATTACCAGCGGTTGGTACAGGCTGCTGTCTTTATCAAGATCCAGCAGCAAAAGCTCGGGATATGTCACCAGGCCTCCAAGGATGTTGTTGAGGTCGTGAGCGACGCTGCCGGCCAGAGCGCCGATTGCCTCCATCTTCTGGACCCGGGAAAGCCTATGTTCCAGTTCCTTCCGCTTTGTTTCTTCCCGCTTGCGTTTTTCGATATTGATGGCATGGATCACCACCGCCGGCTTTTCGCGATAAACGATGGCGGTGGCCAAATTCTCGAACCACAGTGAGCGTCCCGATTTGTCAAGGTAACGGCATTCGAAGTGGGCGCCGTTGCGTTCGCCCTTGAAGATGGAATTTATTGTCTCCACTACCCATGGACGGTCCTCGGGGTGAACGAAGTTTGCAGCCGGCACCTCTGCCGGGCTCTGGCGGGTGTATCCCAGGTCTTCGAGCACCTTGCTGTTGGCATAGACTATTCGTGAATCCTGGATGACCGCGATGTGGGCCAGGGCATGTTCGGTCAGAACCCGGTAACGCTCTTCCGAATCCCTTAGTTCGGACATCATCCTGCTTATCATCTGCTTGTCGTCCATCAGGGCTTTCACCATGGCGTTAAATGCCTCGGCTACCTGCCCGATTTCATCCCGGCTTACAATGGCTACTTTTTCGAAATGTCCTTGGGCGATGTTGCGCGCTCCGGTGGTAAGATGTTGCAGGGGCCGGTAAATACGCTTTTGAAAAAGGAAATAAACGACTCCCATCATTATCAGGATGACACCGCTTATTCCTACTGCCAGGATTTGTTGGGCAAGGGTTATGGGTGCCTGGAAATCAGTATCGAAGATGAAACTTACAATCTGCCAGCGCCAGAAGGGAAAGTAGCGTACGCTGGCCATGATCTGGTGTCCGCCGATCCTGGCCCTGAAAACAGAGGGGTGACGTCCGGCCAGCTGGTCAAGGCCAGGCGTGTCTGCCTGAAGCGGAACGGAGCAGCACACTATCCGGCCATTTCTGATGACCATTATTTCGATGTTAACAAAGTTTTTGCTGATTTGCTTGATTTCTTCAAGGGCCTGCCTGCGGATGGAGTTGTTTACCTTCGGATTGTTTTCCATGCGGAGCGAAAGCAGGTCATCAAACCGTTCTTCGCAGATTGACAGGCTCATATCGGCGGCATGGATCAGGTCCGAGGCCGCCTTTTGACCCAGCATGTCTGAAAGGGGACGGGTCAGCAGCTTCAGGCAAACAAGGCCGGCGACGATCCCGGCCAGGATCAAGGGCAACAATATAGCTATTACCAGGCGGCGCTCCAAAAGAGTGCGGATTTGCTTCATTGTGATCCGCTTTCCTGCGGTTGTTGGAAAACAGGTTCTGCCGTGCGCAGCTTGGTGGGGTATACAATTTCCTTACGGCCCTTTTGCCACTGGATCAGCAAGGGATTATGACCAACCTGGCGTCCATGATGATCGACTTTGAAGCGCCCCATGATGGTCATGGTATCCCTGGCCTGGATGTAAACCGCAATTTTATCCTGGTTCAATGAGCCGATGTGACCGATGGCCTTGGTAAGTATCTGGCAGGCTGTATAAGCCGAGGCCGAGTGATAGGTGGGCAGAGTTCCTGTATATTGCTGAAAATCCTTGATGAATTTCTGGCTTCCGGGAAAAGGCAGTCGGGGATCAGGTTCCCAGTGAGAGGGGCCGAATACGCCCTCGGCTATTTCCCCGGCCCTGGTGTAAAAATTGGGAAACACAGGAACGATGGTAAATGCCATGGAGTTGAAACGCCTTTTGTTTTTGGACAAGTATTTCAGGATGGCATAGCCGCTGGGTGGATAAAGACAGAAAAGCATGCCGTCGGGTTTGATTTCAAGGGCCCGGCTGGTCAGTTTTTCTAATTTTGTAAAATTATCATCGAAACATTTATAAAATACGACTTCAAGCCCAAAGAGCTTGGCCCATCGACGGGCACCTTCGGCAGCAGAGCGGGTAAAGGCGTTGTTTCCGAAAATTATGCCCACGGTCTTAAATCCGCGGCGGGCTATAACATCAAGGTAGCCGATGAAATAACGATCTGCCGTGGCATAGACGCCAAATATCTTTTTAAATCCCCGCTCCCAGATCTGAGGTCCTGATGCCGTACAGGCTATCATGACATAACCGTTGGCTTCAGTGATTTCCGAAGCCTTATAAGTCAGGGGCGTACCATAAGGCGCCAGTACCAGATCCACCTTGTCCCGGGCAATCAGTTTTTTGTAAAGCTGAACACATCGCCGGGCCTGGCTTTTGTCGTCATACAATATAAGCTCCACAGGACGGCCCAACAACCTGTCATTGGCGTTAATCTGCTTAGCCCAAAGACGGTAGGCGTTTTGGACTTTCAGGGAAGGTTCGACATATTTGCCGCTCAAAGAGACAGTTGCACCTATTTTTATGGCGGCGGTTTTTGCTTCTGCTTGTGGTATGAGTTTGACCGCTGCGGCTGACCAGATTATGGCCGCACAAAGAAAGGTACACCAGATCTGCTTTGGCAAGGTAAAACTCCGATTACGGAAACGAAACATACGATAATTAAATCAGTACCTGAAGAAGGTGTCAACAGGGAATAAAACGCCTGTTTTTTTAGCGGCGTTCAATCTTATCCAAAGCCGTCACGGCCCTGTCGGCTTGTAAAATTCTGGAGCCGGCCGGCGGTTTTGTAGATTTCAGAAGGTGCTATGTCCGGGCTGAATCCCCGGACAAAGGTCCGAAGAGCAAGGCAAGTTCGGCGTATTTCAAACCCTGACCGCCGAAGATATCCAGAGCGCTGCCCACGGTAAAGTCGATCGCTCCTTGTCCCAGATCGGCTACCAGTTCGATGTCATCCATAGTACGAATACCGCCTGCATAGGTTACCGGTCTTGCCGACCATCTGCCCAGCAGCCGTACCAGGTCTTTTTCTATGCCCTGGCAGCGGCCTTCAACGTCGACCCCGTGGATCAGAAGCTCGGAGCAGTATCTGGCCAGGCGG
>JALVQM010000387.1:0-23834 GCA_027025615.1 Desulfobacteraceae bacterium
CTAATAAATTGCGATGGTTATTACAATATGAGGTTGTTTTAAAACTCGGGGGTTATGATCTCGAACACGCGGGCACCGAATTTTGCCGAATACACAAAAAAAAGCAGGTAGTCGCTGATAAAGCGATACCTGCTTTTTTTTCTGGTACGCCCGGCAGGATTCGAACCTGCGGCCTACGGATTCGAAGTCCGGCGCTCTATCCAGCTGAGCTACGGGCGCCCTTTGAAAAAGACCATTGCAACTGATCGATAGCTGCAATGGTCTCTTGCTTTTAAATGGGGTGAGTGATGGGACTTGAACCCACGACCACTTGGGCCACAACCAAGTGCTCTACCAACTGAGCTACACCCACCATATGAAAATAGATTTATTATCAATCACGGCCTTTGATTGCAAGCAAATTTTAGTAGCTGGCCGGGATCTGCGCCTTGATGAGTATACCAGGTTTAGCGCTTAACATACTCCAAGGCCGAACTATTGATTATTTCACGTTTCTGGTATAGTGTCTGGCCTCTACGATGTTAAGCGCAGCATAACCATAATCACCAGCTTGCAGGAAGGCCTAAGTGTCTGATTTCCATATTTTCGTCATTCGTGCCATCCTGGCCATAGTATTTGCTGTCGTCCTGGCGCGCGTATTTTATCCCGGAGCCCAAATTATTTACATCGCCGGCTTGGCAATAATTCTTGCCGGACTGGCTTATTTGGCAGAGTATCTTCGTCAGCGGAAAAAGTAAATCGAGGTAAACAACAATTGAAACCAATAATTCTAGGTACAGCAGGTCATATCGATCACGGTAAAACGAGCCTGATCAAGGCTCTTACCGGGATAAACACGGACCGTTTGAAAGAAGAAAAGCTTCGCGGGATAACCATCGAACTCGGATTTGCCGATCACCGCCTTCCAAGCGGACAACGCCTGGGAATAGTGGATGTGCCCGGCCATGAAAAATTTGTCAAAAACATGGTGGCCGGCGCCACAGGTATCGATATCGTGGCCATGATCATAGCCGCAGACGAGGGTGTAATGCCCCAAACCCGTGAGCACATGGAAATCTGCTCTCTTCTGGGAATCAGCCACGGCCTTGTGGTCCTGACCAAGATCGATCTTGTGGACGAGGAATGGCTTGAACTGGTCAAGGAAGATATTGCCGAATTCGTAGCCGGCAGCTTTCTTGAATCATCTCCCATCATACCTGTTTCAACGGTTACAGGCCAGGGGCTGGACCAGTTTGAACAAACCCTTGACAAGCTTTGCACCAAGGTTCCGGAACGAAGTTCAGCAGGCATTTTTCGCCTTTCGGTCGATCGGGTTTTCACAATGCGCGGTTTTGGAACTGTAATCACCGGAACTCTGGCATCGGGGAAAGTCAGGTTGGGTGAAACAATTCAAATTTACCCGGCTGCAATAACCTCCAAAGTGCGTGGACTTCAGGTCCATGGCAAAAGTGTCGAAATCGCCACGGCCGGAACACGTACTGCCATAAATCTTCAGGGAATCGACAAATCCGAGGTAAGCCGGGGACAGGTCGCAGCCCTGCCCGGGACCCTGATACCGACCTATATGGTCGATGTAGAGCTGACTTTCCTGGATTCCAACCCAAAAGCTATAAAAAACAGGACCCGGGTAAGGTTTCACAGCGGAACCAGCGAAATCTTGGGGAACCTTATCCTGTTAGACAGGGAAGAACTTGCCCCGGGAAGCAAAGTACTGGCCCAGATCAGGCTGGAAAACCCTGTCGTTTTGCTCAGAAACGACCGTTTTGTCATCCGCAGCTATTCACCTGTAAGAACAATTGGCGGAGGGCGCATCCTGAACCCCGTCGCGGTAAAACACAAGCGTTTCAAGCCTGAAGTAATCAATCACCTGGAAAGCCTGGCGAGCAGCTCTGATGCTGAACTTGTGGCAATGCATATTGAAAACAGCGGCTGGAAGGGTTGTTCCATCTCCCAGCTAAGAGTAATGACAAATCTTGCTCCCAAAGCCCTGGACCAGGTCCTGTCTGATTTGCTGAGCAAAAAAACAATCCTGCTCCTGGACAGGGAAACACGTATTTACATCCACAGCGGAACTGTTGCCAAGCTTGTGCAATTAGTCCGGAACAATTTGACTGATTACCACAAGCGCCACAAGTTGCGCGCCGGTATGCCCAAGGAAGAATTGAAATCCAAGCTGCCCGGCGCAATCGGGCAACGCTTATTTACCCTGGCTGTGAACCAAATGGTGAAAAACGGCATCATCGTCCAGGAAGATGACCTGATAAGATTAAGCCAGCACAAGGTGACTCTGGCGGCCGATCAAAAACAAGTACGGGAACAGATGGTCAAACTGTACTTGCAAAACGGCCTTAAACCGCCATATTTCAAAGAAGTCTGCAGCAAACTGAAGCTGGAACAGGATCAGGCAAACCAGGTACTGGAACTGCTGGTGGCAGAAGGCATATTGATAAAGGTCAAAAACGATCTTTATTTTCACCGTGACCCCCTTACACAACTGCAGCAAAAGCTGGTCGGTTTTCTTACTGAACACCGGGAAATCAACACCGGTCAGTTCAAGGATATGACTGGAGCTTCAAGAAAATTTGTGATACCTTTACTGGAATATTTCGATTCCTGCCAGCTGACCATCAGGGTCGGCGACACCCGGAGGCTGCGAAAACAGGCGAACAAATAAATTCATTAACCTGATCATACCAGAGGAGAAGGTATGAACGAAAATAACTCGGCCGACAATGGAAGCGAAACCAAGAAAGGATTTACGATTTTCGCCTTCAAGCGCCTGGTAATAGGCATATTGTTGCTGGTAGCAATTTTATGGGCCCTGGGAGTAGTTCTGGGATATTTCGAAAATCCATCACACATGGCCTTCAAACACAGTGCCCATCAGCCAACCCCGGCCAAAAAGGCTGCCGCCGGTAATAACTCTGCTGAAAACAATACCGCTACCAATGCTAAAGCCGACAAAACCGTTTCCCATGTTAAGGATGAGAAAACGAGCAGCAGCATCCATTTGGCCAGCAAACCAGCCGGCAAAAATGAATCAGCGGCACAGGCTGAATCCGAAACAAGTGGCCATCAAAACCAGCATGACACAGGACGGCAAGCCAGAAACGACTCCGCCCCGCAAGCCAACCTGCCTGCCGCTGGCAGCCAACAAGTGGCTACAATTGAAAATAAAACCGCCCCTGCCGAAAGCCACACTCAGGCAAAGGAAAATCCACAGGCAGAGGAAAACGGGGGACATGCCAAGCAACCGGAAACGATTCATGCCGGAAAGGAGGAAATCCAAAAACCGCCGGGTGTAACCTTTGTGGAAGCAACCATCCGCCCCCTGCATTACGAATTGTATGAGCGATTCTGGGGCTGGAGGCCAAATGATATTCTTGATTTTACCGATAATATCAACAACTTTCAATTGGGTGTGCTGGAAGTAACCCGCCGCACGGCTGTAGTTCTTTCAGAAAGGATTTCACGCACAGGGACCAATGATGCCCTCGACCCCAACCTGGAAAACGCAATGAACTGGTTCATGATCAAGGCCGACAGGTACTGGTTCCCATCCGCTGAATCAAAGTTCAAGGAAGGGTTAAAGGAACTGGACAAATACAAAGAAAAACTAATGGAAGGCAAGGCATCATTTTACACCCGCTCAGACAACCTGATTCCCCTGCTTTCATCTTTTGAAGATCTGCTTGGCAGCTGCGATGAAAACCTTGTTAAAGCTTTCGAAGAAGACGGCTCACCTGTCAGCTATTTCAAGGCCGACGACTACATTTATTATGCCCGTGGGGTAGCCAGCACCATGTTGTCAATACTTGAAGCCGTTAATCATGATTTTATCTCAATTCTTGAAAGCCGCCATGGTACCGAACTGCTTCACCACGCGATTGAATCTTGTAAAAGAGCAGTCGAAATCGACCCCCTGTTGGTCTTTAATTCAGACCTGGACGGAATATTTGCAAACCACCGGGCCAACATGGCTGCACCCATAAGCCATGCCCGTTTTTACCTGGGACAGCTTATCAAGACTTTGTCTACCTGACAGATTGCTGCCCACTGTAGTATATGACTTTTAAGGGGATAAATCCGCCTCAAGATGGCTATTGATTGAAACGGCTGTTTCACCTTACTGAACAAGGGATGCAAGGTAACCACAAATCCCGTCCAGCAGTAACATCCCCTGGCTATTCAGCCGAAAGCTGTCTTCGGTTCGCCGTGCCCAACCTTCCTGCTCGATTTCCAGCAATCCGGGCAGGAGTGCTTCAAACCGCTTCGGAAACTCCTGTCTGAGCTGGTCAAGATTCAGCCCCTTGATTGTCCGTAAACCAAGATAAATCTTTTCCAACAGCCTTTGTCCGGTGCTCAAGGTTTCCTCTCCAGCCCGGGGCAGACACCCTCTGCCAAGTTTTTCCAAATAACTGGATAAGGAATTACAATTCCAAGACCGCCTCCGATTTCCATCAAAACTGTGGGCTGAGGGCCCAAGTCCCAGATAGGGCTGGAATGTCCAATACTTCCAGTTATGCCGTGATTTTGCAATTATGGAAGAATCAGATTCTGTCTTTGCAAAATTCGATACCTCATATTGCCTCCATCCTTGCTTTGCCAGGAAATCGACCGTAAACAAGAACAAGCCGGCAACCTGTTCTTCGCCAAGCCGTACACAGCGTCCGGCCTTTTCCAGCAGACCGAACTCGGTGTTATCTTCAATGCTGAGTATATAACAGGCCAGGTGATCGGGATCGACTGCAACTGCACAGGCCAAGTCTTGCCGCCAAAGTTCGTCTGTTTGTCCTACTATCCCGTAAATCAGATCAAGGCCGAGATTGGCAAAGCCTGCCTTGTGCACATTTTCAATGGCATCCATGGCCTGCCTGCTGTTATGAATTCTGCCCAGGAAGCCCAACAGGTTATCATTGAAAGACTGAATTCCCAGGTTAATCCGGTTTACGCCGGCCAAGTTGAACCCTTTCAGTTTGGAAAAACCGACCGTTCCGGGGTTGGCTTCCAGGGTTATTTCTGCATTGGGTGACAAATTAACGATTCCGTCCAGGGTATCGATTATTTCAGCAACTTGACCCGGTGATAGCAGGGAAGGTGTTCCCCCGCCGAAATAAACACTGTCAACCTCGGTCCCACCTGCAGCTGAAAGCATTAGTTCCTGCTTACAGGCCCTTACAAAATTATCTATTAACTCAAGTTTTACAGTTGAAAAAAAATCGCAATAGGGACAGCGTTGCAGGCAGAAAGGTACATGAAAGTAAATACCCGTTTTGGATTCGCAGGCTTCCATATCCTGCCCGGGCTGCAAAGATTCAACACTGCTTTCGCTGGATTCACATGGCAATGCTGCCTGTAATGCCGGTTTTTTATTCACGCTCCGGATACCGTCAACTTTTTTCTGTTTATATCATTCTATTTACTGCGCCCGGACAACTCCTGTTTGACGGCAAGGGCAATCTCGTGAATGACGTATGGCTTCTTGACGTAGGTTCCGGCCCCCAGTGCCTGGGCCTGCTTGACTCTCAAGGATTCAGAATAGCCACTTACAATTATGGCTTTTTGGTCGGGCCGTATCTTCCTTATACGCCTGAAAGTCTCCAGTCCATCGATGCCGGGCTCCATGATCATATCCAGAATTACTAAATCCGGTTGATGGCTTTTTACATACTCAACAGCTGCCTGGCCACTGTTTACCGCTGCAACTTTATATCCCAGTTTGTCCAGAATACTAGTGGCAATATCTATCTGCTCGTCAGAGTCATCAACCACCAGGATGGTTTCCCCGTCGCCTATTAATCCGTCTAAATCAAAAAACTTGTCGTCTGATTGCCGGCTTTCACGGGTTGCAGGAAAATAAATAGTAAATTTTGTTCCAACCCCCAACTTACTGGATACTTCGATCACTCCCCCATGGTCTCTTACCGTAGCCCATACCACAGCCATACCAAGTCCGCTTCCACTGCGTCCCATGCGTTTCTTGGTGTAAAATGGTTCGAAAATCCGGTTGACATCTTCAGGAGAAATACCAACACCATTGTCGGTCACGGTCATTACTACATAATCTCCGGATTTAATTTCAGGCAACCCGGCATTATCAGACAAGTGTCGATTTTCAGTAGCAATACTTATGGTACCACCATCGGGCAATGCTTCAACAGCGTTGATTATTAAATTCATCACTATCTTGATCAAATGCGCTGGTGATCCCTTGATGTCCAGCAGGGATTCATCCAGTTTCGTTTTCAGGTGTACTTCCGGATGCCTATCTACAAGGTCTCTTAATTCAGGGCTTTGCAAATACTCTTTTATAACCTGATTGAGGTTGACGACTTCGGTAACCGAAACTCCTCTTCTGGCAAGAGTCAACAGGTCCTGCACTATGGCAGCAGCCCGTTTGCCGGAATCTCTTATCTTCTCCAGGGGCCTTATCAGTCTGCTGTCCCTGGAAAGTCCCATCATCAAGAGTTCAGGATAACTGACAATACCTGAAAGAATATTGTTCAGGTCATGGGCAACCCCTCCAGCCAGCGTACCTATGGCTTCCATTTTTTGAGCGTGGCGCAATTTTTCTTCCAATCTCTTGCGCTCGGTAATATCTACCATTATGCAACGGCCTTCAACTATCAAACCCCGGGCGTCCCTGAAAGGAACCAGAGATAAGGACACCCATACCGGTTCATTATCACTCCGAACCAGCTCCAGTTCTTCATTGCTGACGGATCCTCCCTGCTGCAAAACATGAGAAACTCGCCTTACATGGGCAAGACTGGCTACTTTATCGGCTGCAAAACGGGTCCAGCGCCAACCCAACATCTCTTCCCGGCTGTAACCCAAAAGCTTTTCTGCTGCCGGATTACAATTCAGAATTTCTCCACTGTCGGCATCTATCGAAATATAGGCATGGGGAGCATTTTCATAGAGGCTGCGGTATTTGCTTTCACTGTCACGCAACCTTTTAAATGCCATGGCACTGAATATACTGACAGCTGTCTGGGCTGCCACCCCCATAAGCAGGTTTACATCACTTTTCCTCAATGGGCGTTTACTTTTCAGATTGTCAACAGCCATGATACCCAGGGAATGTCTTTCGTAGACTATCGGAATGCAGATAAGCGACTTTGACCCGACCTGGTTGGCCACTTGCCTGCTTTTGGCAGAGAAAGTATCCTGAATTGCACCCAAATCGCCCACCAGGATCGGCCGCTGTTCCTTGAAGACTTTAACAAAAACACCTTTTGCTGAAGGATTATCAAGTCTGAAGCGGGTCTTTTGAAGCAGTCCCCGCATTGAAACATCAAGCCCGAAACCTGCTGCAAAGACAAGCCGCTGTCCTTCACGGTCGGCCAGCATGATCATCCCTCTGTCAAAATCAAGATAGTTGGAAACATGATCCATCACTATCCGCGTAAGACGGCCTATATCCATAATGGAAGAAGTGTCCTGGCCGATCTTCTGAATCAGCATTCCGGACCGATAACGATATGCTATTTCCTTTATATGATCCTCAGCGGCATCACCTTGCTTTTGTACAGTCTGAACGAGCATTTTTCTTTCAAGTAAAAGCCCCCGCAGGTATACTCCCATTGACGAAACTATTCCACTCAAAGTCAAAATGCCCGCCATCGCCGGAGATGTAAACAACCATCCAGCCGCCGAGACCAGTACCGCCAATACAGCCGTGAGGATAGCGGCTCTTTTCCACTGCCTGTGGGATGGTATTTGCCAATTTACTAAATACAGACAATGATCGCCACCTTGATGGATACATTTTGGGTGATCAACATTGGCGTATTGATCTGAAAAAAGCTTTACCACTGCCTCGAAGATGCCTATTCTATTTTCACACTGGTATGCTTTTTCCTGGACACCCTCTTTGGGCACAACAGTTATCTGCACACTGTTCGTGTCGATTCTGCTGGTACTTACTTTTACAGATCTGCTCATTACAGGATAAATTTTTTCCAGCAGATTATAAATCGAAGCCGGGTTGAGCAGTCCCAGAGACAGCTGCTTGACCGGACCCATTGCTTCCGCAGACACTGCATAACGTCCAGCTTCCAAGGCAATACCGTCATCACCCGTTGCCTGAAGACATTCATCGTAGAATTTGTCTACCTGGGCCTGGTTGAACCAGTGCCCCGGATCTTCGACTTCGTACTTGGTTATGCCGCTACGCAACAGAATAACTTCCGGATCCAGCTTTGGATATTTGTCGCTTAAATACTCTACGAAAAGTTTGACGATTCTACTATTGTAGATGGGAGTTGTTTCATCCAGGTGTTCTACAGATGAATTGAGAGAATCGGGCCTTGATCTTTGCATGCAATAAGCCCATCGTATAAAGTAAAACTACCAGAAGCAACAGCATCTGGAAATGTTATCATGTAAATCACTTTTAATAAGTGAAACTAAAAGTATCCGAATTGTCAAGTAAAAATAATCCGCCGTATCAAACAATTTAAGTAAACCGGCGGCACGGACAGAAATTTGCAGGACACTACTTAAAAAATCCATAGTGCCGGTCAAATATACCGGACAGGGGTGGAAAAATATGGAAAGATCAAATTGTTGAGGAATGAAACAAATATTGAACGCCAAACAAACCCTATGCACCAGCCGATGCGGTCTTGATCTCAAATTTATAACAGTTTGATTTCAATCGGCCGCCAGCTCGAAACCCAGCTCCAAAGCCTGGCGATTCATGGCTATAAATTCCGCCGGAATACGTTTTTCAAGCACTTTAATCACAGACTCCGGTTTGACAATACGCGTAAGCCCGATTACCGTCCCCAGCATACAAATATTGAAGACTATGGGCTTGCCTATTTTATCCATGACGGTTTTGTACATGGGAAGCTCTTTCTGGATTGCATCCACTTTGCGTTGGGGTTTCACAAAACGGGAATCAATCAACAACAGGCCTCCGGGCCGAATAATTGAATAAAACTTATTGTACGCTTCCTGGGTAAGACAAACCAGCACGTTGGGCTGAATAACCTTGGGGTAATTTATGGCCCCCCTGGATATTATTACATCAGACCTTGTTGCCCCTCCACGGGCCGCAGCACCGTATGACTGGGTCTGAACCGCAGTCAAATCTTCAAATAGAACAGCGGCTTCTGCCAAAACAATGGCCGCGGTTATAACACCTTGTCCACCCGACCCTGAAAAAACGAATCTTGTCCTTTCCATTACGCAACCTTCTTATGGATGGTTTAAGCTTCTAAAAATAATTATTCTTCATGCGTAGCCCGTTGGAGAATTTTTTCGTATTCATTGCAATATTCGGGTTGTTCCTTTTCCACGAAAACACCGCGTTCAATAAGCTCCGGATTCTTTTGCTTTGCTTTTGATCCAATCGGAGCAGTTATTTTTTGCATATACTTCATCATTTCTACCGCCCCGCCCTGCTTATTCTTGCGACCGAAGTAAGTCGGACATTGGGTCATGACCTCCAGGACCGAAAAGCCCTCATGGAGAACAGCCTTGCGAATCAGGTCAGTCAATTGCTGCACATGGTAAGTGGTAGTGCGGGCAACAAAAGTAGCACCGGCAGCAGTTGCAAGATCAACCACGTCAAAACCCTGATCTATGTTGGTATAGGGAGCCGTGGTAGCAATAGTTCCATAACCTGAAAGCGGTGAGTACTGGCCGCCTGTCATACCATAGATACGATTATTCATCACAATTGCGGTTATATCAATATTGCGGCGGGCCGCGTGGATGAAATGATTGCCCCCAATTGCCAAGGCATCCCCGTCTCCCATGGGCACAATTACATTAAGCTCCGGTTTGCTCATTTTAACACCGGTTGCAAACGCCAAAGCTCGACCGTGAATCGTATGCAGGGTATGAAAGTCTACGTAACCGGAAATCCGTGATGAACATCCGATACCTGATACCATCACAATCTCGTTTTTACTCATTCCCAGCTTTTCAACAGCCCGGATCAAACTGTTCAAAACGATCCCGTGCCCACAACCTGCACACCAAAGATGTGGAAAAAATCTTTCGCGGATATAATCTTTGACAGCCATTAGTTTTCACCTTGTCTGCTGGTCATAGATGATAGAAACGGCATTGCCGGTGCCGTCAAACCCCTTTACCAGTCACCAGCCGGAGTATTGTACGTATATCGGTAGGAGTGATGAACACTCCGTCGATCCTGTTGGCCAGAAATACCTGTTCGGCCCTGGCTACAACCTGTTTAACCATCTGACATATTTGCCCCATGTTCATTTCAACCACAACAACATATTCGGCCTGATTGCATATATCGCCCACAATCTCAGCCGGGAAAGGCCATAAGGTCTGGAGTTCAAGCAGACCTATCTTTTGTCCTCGGCTGCGCAAGTGTTGCACCACGTGTAGAGCAGATCGGGCGGCTGACCCGTAGGAGACCAGGATTGTTTTGGCGTCTTCCAGGTAAAACTTTTTATAATGGGCTATCTGGTTGGCGTTGTTTTCTATCTTGTCTACCAGGTGTCGGATCAGACCATGAACGACCGCAGGGTTATCCGAAGGAAAACCCCACATGTCATGATAAAGACCGGTCACATTGTAACGATGCACACCGCCAAAATCCGACATGGGCAACCGACCGTCTTCCCGCGGCAAATACGGGTGATAATCGACGCCTTCCTTGACCGAAGTTTTCAATCGATCAACCAGGTGAATTTTGCCTGGCTCGGGAATTTCCAATTTCTCCCGCATGTGGCCCACCACCTCATCGAAAAGCAATACAACCGGCGTTCGGTAAGTTTCTGCCACGTTGAAAGCTTCCACCGTCATCTTGAATACATCCTGATGATTAGAAGCGGTGAAAACAACAATTGCATGATCACCATGGGTGCCCCAGCGGGACTGCATCACATCTGCCTGGCTTACATGGGTAGGAATACCGGTTGACGGTCCGCCCCGCTGGACGTTCACAATAACACAAGGAATTTCGGCCATGACCGCATAGCCCAGGGCCTCCTGCATAAGGGAAAACCCGGGGCCACTGGTTGCCGTCATTACCTTGTGCCCGGTCAGGGAAGCGCCGATGATAGCACAAATAGATGCTATTTCATCTTCCATCTGAATAAATTTTCCACCCCGCTTAGGCAGCCTCAGGGAAAGATGTTCGGCGATTTCAGTAGAAGGCGTTATGGGATAACCGGCAAAAAACTCCAGGCCGGCATACAATGCCCCTTCCACACATGCTTCATTGCCTTGTATAAATCTTATTTTTGATTCCATGTCGATACCCTGTCATTGGCCTGTCTTGAGCCGTGCTAAACAAAGGAATAAAATCTACTGCTCATCCTCTACTATTACTTCAATAGCCAGGTCCGGACAACGCAACTCGCACAGCTTGCAGGCAATACAGTCTTCCGGACGAACGGCTACAGCCTTTTCCTGCTGATCCAGCTCAAGAACCTTCTTGGGACAAAATTCGACGCAAATACCACATCCCTTGCACCATTCCCTGTTTATGCGGTGCTCTTTCAGTTTTGGTTTGGCCATGTGAACATCCTTGGGTCAATTTGGTTCAACAACCGTGATGGCATTACTGCATCCCTGGAAACAAGCCTTCCCGGGCGATCTGATAAAGACGGTTTCAGCGGGGTCATCAGGATCATGGGCAGCCCCTTCCGGTTCAGCTTCGGCACAAATGCAAAGGCTGCCTCATAAAAGGTTTGTTATTCTATGTCAAGAAAATACGCCCAAGATTTTTCTAAAATTAAACATTATTATACATAACCACCTTTGCCATAAAAGTAAACCTCGTTTACATTGCTTTAAGCTTTGACATCCATGCCTGTTTTTTCCTATTGTTTTTATGTCATTAACCGTTAAACCTCAAATGGATTCAGTTTGACTTGCGTTCGCTGAACATCGCCATAAGCGCAACAGTACTGGTTATAATCGCAACAGCAGGCTGGTTTTACAGCGACCTGAAACGCTGGGCCGGCATGCCGACAGGCCCGGACCGGGATACCCAAATTTTTGAGGTATTGCCTGGAGAAGGACCCGACGCCCTGTCCGCCAGGCTTGCCGACAGGGGACTTATAAACAGTATCTGGCGTTTCAAACTGCTTTCACGCCTGAAAACAGCCGACAAAACAATCAAGGTAGGGGAATACAAGTTAAGTCCCGGCATGAGTCCTGCGGAACTGCTTGATATCCTGACAAGCGGACGGGTAAACCTGCACCGTCTGACCATACCTGAAGGCTACGATCTGAAACAGGTTGCCGCCAGAATTGAACAGGCTGGATTCATGAAGGCTGAAGATTTCCTTGGTGAAGCCTGCAATGCCGAATTTGCCCACCAGCTTGGAATCAATGCCAACTCTTTTGAAGGTTACCTGTTTCCGGACACCTATTATTTGCCGGCCGGTATAACGGCCCGCCGGATAATATCCATAATGGTGAAACGCTTCCATCAACAGTTCAACCCCCAATGGTACCGGCGGGCGGCTGAACTGAACATGACTGTTCACCAGGTGGTCACCCTGGCTTCCATCATTGAGAAAGAAACCGGGGATGCCAGCGAAAGGCCTCTGATTTCGTCTGTATTTCACAATCGGCTGCGGAAAAAAATGCGCCTGGAAAGCGATCCCACTGTAATTTACGGCCTGAAGGAATTTGACGGAAATTTGACCCGCAAGCATTTGCGAACTTATTCACCATATAACACTTATCGCATAAAGGGCCTGCCGCCGGGTCCCATTGCCAATCCAGGGGCCGAAGCCCTGAAAGCGGCCTTGTTTCCCGCCAAGACCAATTACTTGTATTTCGTGTCCAAAAAGGATGGGACTCATCATTTTTCAACCAACATCAAGGAACACAACCGGGCCGTACGCAAATATCAACTTTCACGCCGATCCCCCAGGAAACGTTCCTGACCCCTGGAGACAACTGTTTATGTCAATCTCGGGAAAACTCAAAGAACTCCGTTTGGGACAGCGCCTGATGATTGGTTTCCAAGGTCCTGTTCTCAGCCGGGAGCTGAAGCATCTGATAGCTGAATTCGGACCGGCGGGCGTAATCCTGTTCGCATCCAATTTAGACTCTCCTTCCCAAATCGCTAGTCTCTGTCGCGATATCCAACGATACGCCCACGATATGGGTATACCCCCAATGCTGGTGGCCATCGACCAGGAAGGCGGAATTGTCCGGCGTTTAAAGCCACCTTTTACCCAATTTGCCGGCAACCCGGCCATCCAGTCGGAAAAAGACGCCGTTGAATTCGCCCGGGTCACGGCCAGGGAGCTGAAATCGGTTGGAATCAACATGAACATGGCGCCGGTTATGGACGTTGTGGAAGAAGGACGGACAAGCATCATGTACGAACGGGTCTTTCGAGGCAACTGTAAAACGGTAGCCCGAATGGGAACCCTTGTAATCGACAAGCTCCAAGAGGCAGGGGTAATGGCGGTGGCCAAGCATTTCCCGGGAATCGGCCGTACTGTACTTGATTCTCATATGGACTTACCAACCCTGGATATTTCCAGGGAAGAATTATGGACCTGCGATCTGGTGCCTTTTATCAGGGCTGTTGAACATAATGTGGCCGGAATAATGCTTTCACATATAATCTACAGCCGGATCGACGGCAATTGGCCGGCCAGTCTGTCACCGGAAATTGCCGACCGCCTTTTACGCCGTAAAATCGGATACAATGGAATAATAATGACCGATGACCTGGACATGGGTGCCATTAAGAAGCACTTTCCAATTGAACTGGCCATATCCCAGGTTGTAAGGGCCGATATCGACCTGGCTTTGATCTGCCACCAGGGACCGTCAATTGAGAAAGCTTATGCAACTCTGGCTGAAACTATCGGCGAAGACAGCGAATTGGAAAGGCGCCATCGGGCATGTATTGATCGAATCAGCAATACTAAAACCAAATTCGGACTAACGGGCAAACCGGAATAATCGATCTGTTTCAAACGTCGTAAACCAGAATTGAAATCCTGTTGCAAAAACTGTCAGGTCGGACGCGGTCGACGGGAATAAACGTCAAGATCAAAGGAGTCATTCCTTCCCAGGCAAACGGCCTGATGGGCAAGCGCAGCTATCATGGCTGCATTGTCTCCGCAAAGATCAAGGGGAGGGAAAAAGGCTTTCAGGCCCAGGCCGGAACAATCAGCCTCAAGCCTGCTACGCAGGCCCTGGTTGGCTGCAACTCCGCCAACAACCGCCAGACGTGAACAACCGTAAACACGGGCAGCGTTTATTATCTTGTAGGCCAAAACTTCCACCACGGACTGCTGAAAACCGGCAGCAACCTGGCTGGCCACTTTTGCCAATGGCTGGTCGCTACTTTCCAGATAGCGGTTGACCGCCGTTTTAAGACCTGAAAAACTGAAATCAAACCCATCTTTGTCAAGAAAAGGACGCGGGAAAGCCACCGCCTCACCGCCGGCTTTGCGCGCCAGACCATCTATCACCGGCCCCCCTGGGTATCCCAGCCCCAGCATCTTGGCTACCTTGTCATAAGCTTCACCGACTGCATCATCCCGGCTCTGTCCCAACAGTCGGTAAACACCCCTGGATGGAAGGTAGTAAATATTGGTATGTCCTCCTGAGGCCAGTAGAGCTACGTAGGGATAGTCCGGAGGATCATCCATCAGCTGGACGGACTCAAGGTGGGCTTCAAGATGATCTACCGCCATCCACGGTATGTGCCGGGAAAAGGCAAAAGCTTTGGCAAAACAGAAACCTATCAGCAAAGAACCGACAAGACCCGGCCCCCTTGTAACGCCAACTGCCTGGATATGTTCCACAGTCAGACCCGCAGTCTCAATGGCTTGTTTTGTAACTTCTGAAATTGCTTCGATATGTTTACGCGATGCTATCTCAGGGACAACTCCGCCATAAGGATGATGGAATTCAATCTGTGAAGCCACAGTTGAAGAGAGGATCCGCCTGCCGTCGGCAACAACAGCAGCGGCGGTTTCATCACAAGATGATTCTATTCCCAGGACAAGCATAACAGTAGCAGATCAGCCAATAATACTGCCGAATTTTTCGGCAGGAAAATCAGCTGTTCGATTTATTTTTGTTATCAGGACTATCGGTAACCTTGGATGAGGGGGGCACTCTCCCGGAGCCCGTGGACGCAGGGGCTCAGCACCCCCCACCCGGCGAAGCTGCGCCCTTTGCCAGCCAGGCAAGCAATCTGGAAAACAATGAGGGTTTTTTGGAAGGTTGCATTGTTATACCATCTTTACCCGTTCATCGGACTGGTGTTTGCGTTCAACTATTTCACCTATAACCCAGGCCTTGTCTCCCATGGCAGCAAGACGTTCCAGTACTTCCTGAGCTGCAGATTCCGGTACCACAACAACCAGGCCTATCCCATTGTTAAAGACACGCAACATCTCCCGGGGATCAACTTTACCGGCTTTTTGAAGGAAGGTAAAAACCGGCGGAATTTCCCAGCTGTCTTTTTCCAGCAGGATACTGCATGCCTGAGGGATAATCCTCATTACATTTTCTACAATACCGCCGCCGGTGATATGGGCCAGTCCCCTGACAGGAAAATCGCGTAAAACATGCTGTATCGTCTCGGAATAAATCCTTGTCGGCCGCAAAAGTTCTTCTGCCAGTGAACATCCCAATTCTTCTACATAGTCTTCCGGCTTCAGTTTTAAAACATCGAAACAGATCTTGCGAACCAGGGAATAACCATTTGAGTGCAACCCATTTGAAGCAATTCCAATCATCCGATGCCCAGGTCTTATTTCAGATCCGTCAACTATTTTACTGTTTTCAACAATACCAACGGCAAATCCGGCAAGGTCATATTCTCCCTCACGGTAAAACCCGGGCATCTCTGCTGTCTCACCCCCGATCAGGGCACACTTCGCCTTGAGGCAGCCTTCACCGATTCCCCTGATAATTTCCGTAACTGTCTTGCGCTCTAATCTGCCGGTAGCCAGGTAATCCAGGAAAAAAAGCGGCTTTGCCCCTTGAACAGCAATATCGTTGACACACATCGCCACAAGGTCGATACCGATAGTATCGTGGCGCTGGGTCATAAAGGCAATCATCAGCTTAGTGCCTACGCCATCGGTGGAACTGACCAGAACCGGATTTTCCATGTTGGCGGTATTGAGAGAAAAGAGACCTCCAAAGCCTCCGATTTCACCCATTACACCCGAACGGCGCGTTTTCCCGGCTATATCCTTGATGGTTTCAACCAGTTTGTCGGCTTTATCCAGATCAACGCCTGCATCGGCGTATGTCAGCGGTTTGTCCATTCATCGCTCCTTGTACCGTGGGCGG
The DNA here is from genome assembly GCA_027025615.1 of Desulfobacteraceae bacterium. GTDB lineage: Bacteria > Desulfobacterota > Desulfobacteria > Desulfobacterales > Desulfosarcinaceae > JALVQM01. The sequence continues at coordinate 16,285 of JALVQM010000387.1, forward strand.
TTGTGCCGCTAGACATAAACCGGGCCTTGTCAAAAGTCAAAGCAAAAGTTTTTTGACATTTTACTTATCCTTTTATACGGTTAGCCTAGTTTCAGCTGTTTTTATCAAGCCTTATCTTTTACGAGGTGATACCATGACTCGCTTTGCACGCCTTGACCGCTTGCCGCCTTATGTTTTTGCAACTGTCAATGAAATCAAAATGGAAGCCCGCCGAGCAGGTGAAGATATCATCGACCTTGGTATGGGCAATCCTGATATCGGTACTCCCCAACATATTGTCGACAAGCTTACCGAAGCGGCCCAAAAACCACATAACCACCGTTATTCGGCATCCATGGGTATAACCAAGCTGCGCATGGCAATAGCCGATTGGTACAAGCGCCGCTTTGAAGTAGACATAGATCCGGACAGTGAAGCCATAGTTACCATCGGGGTCAAGGAGGGTATGTCCCATCTGGTGCTGGTTACCATACGCCCCGGAGATGTGGTTTTTACTCCTAATCCCACCTACCCGATCCATCCCTACTCGGCCATAATATCCGGGGGTGATGTTCGTGGAATACCGGTGGGTCCCGGGCATGATTTTTTTGACAACCTTCTGCACGCCACCCGCCAAACCTGGCCCCGGCCGAAAATACTGATAATAAGCTACCCGCATAACCCGACCACCGAAGTGATCGATCTGGATTTTTTCCAGCGTATTGTCGACTTTGCCCACGAGCATGAGATTATGGTTATCCACGATTTCGCCTACGCCGATCTGGTATATGATGGTTACCAGGCTCCCAGCATTATGCAGGCCAGGGGAGCCAAAGAGGTCGCGGTTGAATTTTTTTCCATGTCAAAAAGTTACAGCATGGCCGGTTGGCGTGTAGGTTTTTGTGTCGGCAACCCGGAAATCATCTTCGCCCTCAAGCGCATAAAGAGTTACCTGGACTATGGAATCTTTCAGCCGATCCAGATTGCAGCCATTATCGCGCTTAACGGTCCCCAACAATGTGTGGCCGAAATCAGGGACACGTACAAAGCCAGGCGTGACACCCTGATCACCGGCCTCAACCGTGTCGGCTGGCATGTGGAAAGCCCCAAGGGGACAATGTTCGTTTGGGCCAAAATTCCTGATGCCTACCTGTCAATGGGTTCAGTTGAATTTTCCAAGTTTCTTATTCGTAAAGCTAAAGTTGCCGTGGCCCCAGGCCTTGGGTTTGGAGAATATGGCGACCAGTACGTACGCTTTGCTCTGATTGAAAACAATATGCGCATCAATCAGGCAATCCGTGGAATTAGGAAAATTCTCTGATAAAGCCCCCATGTTTTGCTCTATCCCGCAAACAGACAGCTTTAATTTTGGGAGACAGTAAAAGCGCAGCGTCCCAGACTGCCCGGGCATAAAACCGGGCGAGCGCTTTTCTATTGACTTTAAAGGGCTTAATGAAGGAAAAGCCCAGATACATATTCCATGGTAAGGAGTGTAATATGAAGCCGATCAATCTGGGCTTGATTGGATGCGGAACAGTTGGAACAGGGGTTGTCCGAATCCTTTACTCAAAGAATGAATTGCTTGGCAATCGAATTGGAATTCCTTTAAACCTAAAATATGTTGCCGACCTGGATACCACAACCGACAGGGGTGTTACCTTTCCTCCGGGGGTAATGATCAATGACGCCTGGAAAATTATCCAGGATCCTGAAATTGATATAGTAATCGAAATGATCGGTGGTGAAGACCTGGCCTTGAAACTTATCGAAGCAGCCATCGAAAAAGGCAAGCATGTGGTTACGGCCAACAAGGCTCTGCTTGCCAAACATGGCAATCGCCTATTGTCTGCGGCCAGCAAAAAGGGTGTAGACCTGGCCTATGAAGCCAGCGTCGGAGGCTGCATGCCGATTATCAAAACCTTGCGCGAATCCCTGGTAGGCAACAAGGTAAAATCGATGATCGGCATTTTAAACGGCACCTGCAACTACATCTTGTCCAAGATTACCGACGAGGGAATCAATTTTCAGGATGCCCTGTCCCGGGCACAGGATTCAGGTTATGCCGAGGCTAATCCCGAACTGGATATAGAAGGCCTGGATGCGGCTCATAAACTGGCCATAGTCACCGCTCTGGCCTACGGCACTCACTTGGACTTTGACAATGTATACATAGAAGGTATTTCCCGGATAACCCCCCTTGACATTCAATTTGCCGCCCAGTTCGGATACCGGATCAAGCTCCTGGCCATCAGTAAGGACCATGGCGATACCATTGAAGCCCGGGTCCACCCCACAATGATACCTTTTGACAATATCCTGTCCAACGTAAATGGCACCCTGAACGCCGTCACGGTTACAGGTGATGCTGTTGGCGATATCCTGCTTTATGGACACGGGGCCGGCATGATGCCCACGGCCAGCGCGGTTATCGGTGATATTGTAGATATTGCCCGTAATCTGGCTTTCAATGCCGCAGGCCGCCTGCCGCTTCTTGCCTGCCAACCGGAAAAAATCAGCTCCAAGTCCATAATGCCCATAAATGAGCTGGTCACCCATTATTACTTCCGTTTCGAAGCCAAGGATCAACCCGGAGTACTTTCAAAAATCGCCGGAATTCTGGGAAAATTCGGGATCAGCCTGGCATCGGTACACCAGAAGGGACGAAAAAGCGGAGGCAGTGTACCGGTGGTAATGGTAACCCATTTTGCCCAGGAATCAAACGTACGCACAGCGATGGATGAAATCAGCCGGCTTGACGTTGTTCATGGAGCCCCCATGGTTATCCGCATCGAAAACGATAATCATTTGGAATAATATTTAATATAGGAGAGAATCTGTACAATGCACATAGTTTGCAGTGATCTTGAAGGCGTGCTGGTACCTGAAATCTGGATCGGTGTGGCTGAAAAAACCGGCATAGAAGAGCTGCGCCTCACAACCAGGGAAATAGAAGATTATGACGAATTGATGCGCCACAGGCTGGCCATCATGAATGCTAACGGGTTGAAAATCGATGATGTAACTGCGGTCATCGAAACCCTTGATCCCCTTGAAGGAGCGGCTGAATTCCTGGCCTGGCTGCGTTCAAGAACCCAGGTAATCATTGTTTCGGATACTTTTTCACAATTTGCCACCCCCCTGATGAAAAAGCTGGGCTGGCCGACTATTTTCTGCAACTGGCTGACCATAAACCCGGACGGCACCATCGAAAATTACCACCTGAGACAGGCAGATGGAAAAAGAAAAGTCGTTGAGGCCCTGCAACAGGTCAACTTCAAAATAGCTGCAATGGGAGACTCATATAACGACATCACCATGATCCAGGCTGCAGATTATGGAATCCTTTTCAGACCGCCCCAAAACATAGTTGCCCAGTATCCGGAATTAAAAGCAGCCTATGACTATGATGACCTGAAATCGTTTTTCACTGAACTGTTGTAAAAACAATGCTGACCCATCGCACAACATACCGGGTAATATATGGCGATACCGACAGGATGGGGATCGCCTACCATGCAAATTACCTGCGCTGGTTTGAAATCGGCCGGACAGAGCTTTTTCGGACATGGGGCCTGCCCTACCGTGAAATAGAAGCCCGGGGAATCATGCTGCCGGTATCGGAGGTGCATTGCAAATACATTATACCTGCCAAGTACGACGATCTTCTGATAATAGAAGCCAGTTTTGACACCGCCTCCAGGGCGGCTCTGAAAATAGATTATCGTATCCTGAGTGAAAACGAAAAATTGATCCATGCAACCGGCTACAGCCGGCACGCCTGTGTGGACGGCAACGGCAAAGTAGTCCGTCCTCCTGATTTCATCAAGGATCTTATCAGGCAGGGCAAGACAGGCCCAAACTGAAAAATGAATAAACCGGTTGAAAAATCAAAGGGTCTGGTGCTGGAAATTCAGGTACAGCCACGTTCTTCAAAAAGCTGTATTGTGGGGCTTTTCGATGGACGGCTGAAGATCAAGATCAAGTCACCACCGGTGGACAATGCCGCCAACAATGAATGCCTGAAGCTTCTGGCAAAACAACTGGGATTGCCTAAATCGAGATTGGTGCTGATAAGCGGTCAAACCGGCCGACGCAAGAAAGTTCTTATTTCCTGGCCACCCGGAGGCCGTAACAGCAGTGACGCCGACAGATTACGACAAGCTGTTAAAACCCTGTTTTCCGGGTCAGCCTAATTTTCACTTGACTTACCCGAGTAATCTTATTAATTGTAGCGCTTCACATAATTGATGCGGGGTGGAGCAGTCTGGTAGCTCGTCGGGCTCATAACCCGAAGGTCGGAGGTTCGAATCCTTCCCCCGCTACCAAAGCAGCAAGGGAAGTTTATCTTCCCTTTTTTGTTTCCGGGACAACGGTAAATAACGTACAAGGTCCAAAAGCCACCAGGACGGTTGCCGGACTCAATAAAGAAGTGAACGTCGGTAGGTTCCAGTCTCTTGACCAGCTTGAGCTTCATGGTTCCGGGTCTCATCGTCGTCAAGATCGATCCCCAAAGTATGTTTTAATAAACGTTCGGTGTCTATTTGCATACACTTTTCACAAAGGCACACCTGGATCATCATTTCCCCGACTTTATAACGACAGACGAAAACAGCCGTGTCTTTCTCGCATGCATAACACTGCATGTTCAACTCCTTAGGCAGCCTCTTTTTTAATTGAGTTATCATCTGAATGATCCCTTGCATGAAATTGGATCGCATTTGCTTGTCAATAAAAGCAAACTACATGCCAAGACACGCAAGCTTGAAGGAGAGTTAAAAGGGGAAGGTTACCCTTCCAGCCCGGCAAAAACTATTAAACAGGTGTTTTATCCGGGCCGAAAGGCCAGGGAAAGTAAAAACAAACAAGAGCAATTTGCAACCGGAAACAAGGCCGAACCGGATTACATGCCGGGGTTACAACCGCCAGTAGGCGATTCCTGTTTTCCGGGCTTGTTCAGAACTGAACGCCGACTTCACATCGACCACCACCGCCCGGTTTCCGCTGCATAGACTGGCAATTTTTTCCAAGCCTTTTTGACGGTAATAATCATGAACCACGGCCAACACGACAGCATCGACCCCTGACAGCTTTTCCCAGGAGGCAAGCTCCAAGCCGTAATAACGAGCCGCTTCATCCGGGTCAGCAAGGGGATCGTGGATCTTCACCCTGATACCGTAGTCCTTTAATTCAGAGATTATGTCCACTACCCTGGTATTGCGCAGGTCGGGAACATCTTCCTTGAAAGTAAGACCCAACACGGCTACCGAGGCATCCTTTACCTGTTTGCCTTCGCTGATCAGCATCTTGACGGTTCGTTCGGCAATATACTTGCCCATCTGGTCATTTATTCTTCGCCCGGCCAGAATCATCTCCGGATGATAACCCAGGGCTTCGGCCTTGAAAGTCAGGTAGTAAGGATCCACGCCTATGCAATGGCCTCCCACAAGGCCGGGTCTGAAAGGTAAAAAGTTCCACTTGGTGCCTGCCGCCTCCAGAACTTCGATGGTGTCAATGCCGATGATATCAAAAATCATGGCAAGTTCATTCATCAGGGCAATATTCAAATCCCGCTGGGTATTTTCGATGACCTTGGCCGCCTCGGCCACCTTGATGGAAGAGGCCCGGTGGATACCGGCCGGAACTACCCTGGAGTATACCTTGACCAGCATTTCGGCCGTTTTTTCATCCGAGCCGGAAACCACCTTGACGATCTTGTCCAGACTGTGGACCTTGTCTCCGGGGTTTATTCTTTCCGGTGAATACCCCAGAGTAAAATCTTTACCAAAAGACAATCCCGAACTTTTGGCAATAATTGGCAGGCAGACTTCTTCAGTGGCTCCTGGATAAACCGTCGATTCATAAACCACGCATGATCCGGCCTGCAATTGCCGGCCAACAATACTCGAGGCATTTTTCAAAGGTCCCAGGTCAGGAATACGATAGGCATCAATGGGGGTAGGCACAGCTACGATTATCAGGCGGCAGGTGCGCAATTGCTCCGGATCACTTGTATAATCGACAGACACACCGGCCAGTTCTTCCCGGCTCACCTCCAGGGTACGGTCCCGGCCGGCTTTGAGTTCGGCAATCCTTTCGACCTTCAAATCAAATCCGACCACTTCAAAATGCCGGGCCAGGTGAACCGCCAGGGGTAAGCCCACGTAACCCAAACCAACAACCGCTATCCTGTCTTGCTTGGCATACAACGACTCAAAACTGACCATCAAATATACTCCCTTTAGAAATAATACATTCGCAATAAGTCCGGTTGCAAACAAGTGTGGCTACATATAAACCCGAAATCAATGCACACGGATATCGGCCGACAGAGCATACTGTCAATCCACCGGATTGGCAACAGCTGCAGCATTAACCCAGGGACAGGGCTGTTGCCGGGATACCAAAAACAGATTTTACCCCGACTTTGACTGCCACCAGGTTTTTAGCCAGGTTGCCCGTTTTACTGGGTACCTATGAAAAACGGCCGAAAACTGCCGACAGGCCTGCGCAAAGCTGCAGCAAGTCTTTCAAGCAACAAAGGCAGATCTTCGGGCAAATTACCATCCAGATCAATGTAGTTGGTATAATGGTCACTGGTCAACCGGCAATTTACATCCAGGGCTTCCAGGATGGCCCTGGTCTCTTCCAATACCTGGTGAGGACCCAACATCTGGAAACTGCCGTCCAGTACCTGTTCAAGCAATGGGGTGTTGATCTTGGGTACAAACGTCCTCAGGCGGATAAAGTCCGGATCAATGGCATTGAGCACCTTTGCCGTCTGGATAGCGTGGTTTCGGCTGCGCTGCCGCCCGCCAATACCGAGCAACACATACAGGCTCAACTGGATGCCGGCAGCTTTAACCCATCGGCAGGCTTCGATTTGTTGAGCTGAAGTTGTCCCTTTGCGGATAAGTTTAAGGATTTGGTCGTCCCCTGTTTCCAGTCCCACGTGAATCCTGGACAACCCTGACTGGCTGAGAGCTTCAAGTTCACGGGGCCCCTTGCGATGGATATATTGGCAGGAGCCATAGACTGTTATCCTTTCCAGTTTCGGAAACAACTTTCCGGCCTGGCGACAAACCACGGCCAGTTTGTCAGTTGGCATGGCGATGGTATTTCCCGCCGGCAAAAAAAGACGCTTGACAGATTCCCCGTATTTATTCCGGGCGACTTCCAGATCCTCCAATATTTGTTCTACAGGCCTGATTTTGAAAGGCGGACCTTGCTTGTAAACCATACAGAAAGTACACTTGTTGTGGGGACAGCCGACCGTGGCCTGAATCAATAATGAATCAGCCTCACTTGGAGGACGGTAGATAGGGCCCTGGTACCTAATTTGTCTGACTGTTTTTTCCGGCATCTTTACAACCATCCCAGCTTCAGGATAGAGTTCATAAAATGGATTTTACATCAACCAACTGGCAAGTCATAACAGGAGCACCCTGCTCCGGCAAAACAGCGGTAATCAACCTTTTGGCCGAACGCGGACAAAAAGTTGTTCCTGAAGCAGCCAGGGCGCAGGTGGACAAATGCCTGGCCGACGGTCTTACTTTCGAGCAGATAAAAGCCGA
>JALVQM010000387.1:23844-29237 GCA_027025615.1 Desulfobacteraceae bacterium
AATCCAGCCTGGACCCGAATGAACTTGTTTTTCTGGACCGGGCCCTTCCGGACTCCATCGCTTATTTCAAACTTGAAGGACTTGACCCAGCCCCAGCAGTCAAGGCCAGCCACCGCTATCGGTATTCCAATATTTTTTTCTTCCAGCGGCTTCCTATGACGCCGGACCTCGTCCGCCGCGAAGACGAACAGACTGCCATCAGGATTGAAAACCTGCTCATGGCAGCCTACCGTTTACTGGGCTATAATCCGGTCCACGTACCGCTTATGAGCATCGAATCAAGGGCGGATTTTGTCCTCCGGCAGGCAACCCTCTACCTGCCAGGCAAGCCCTGAACCCGAACCTGATTAATCCTCCAGGCCTTTGAGCAAAACCTGCAACTCTTCCGGGGCCAACATTCGCCACTTGCCCTCGGCCAGATCTCCAAGCACTATTCCATCTATCCTCACCCTTTTGAGGGCAACAACCCTGTTGCCGACTTTACGCACCATGCGCCTGATCTGGCGGTTACGCCCCTCCTTCAGGGTTATTTTGAACCTGCGGCCTGAAATTCTCTGAATCCCGGCCGGCCTTGTTTTACGTCCCTGGATTACAATACCTGTTGCCAGGCGTTCAAGGGTCTTGTCGCTGATGGGCCAGGCTGCCTTGACCAGGTATTCTTTTTCGTGGTCAAACGAGGGGTGGGCAAGGCGGTGATGGAGTCGACCATCATTGGTCAGCAGCAACAAACCGGTGGTTTCCTTGTCCAACCTGCCTATGGGATATACCCGTTGCCCAATGTTGACAAGTTCGGTCACCACCAGCTCGCCTGGTTGATGACAACTGGTTACATACCCCCTGGGCTTGTTCAAAGCCAGGTAAATGTATTTGCTCTTGAGAACCACATGCCGACCGTTAAAACATACCCTGTCTTTTAGCTGATCCACCTTGGTTCCCAGGCGATCGACAACCTTGCCGTTGACCGTCACCCGACCGGCCAGGATATACCGTTCTGCTTTGCGGCGGGAACAAACACCGGCCATGGAAAGATATTTCTGTAAACGGATCAGGGCCATGATTATTTTCAACTGCGATAATCGGCGTTTATCTTGACATAATCGACACTCAGGTCACAGGTCAGAATTGACCAGTGCCCGGAGCCCTGGTTAAAATCAAGCTTTACCGTAAACTCGGGCTGGTGCAATACGGCGGTTGCCTTTTCTTCAGCATCTTGACCACACCCGACTCCCTGGTTGACCATTTTTACCCGGTCAAAAAAAATATCCACCCTGTCCGGATCAAACCCGGCACCGGACCGTCCGGCAGCTCCTATTATCCGCCCCCAGTTGGCATCCTGCCCAAAAAAGGCGGTTTTTACCAAAGGTGAATTGGCGACGGTATCTGCAATCATACGGGCGTCTTCATCGTTTGCCGCGCCCACTACCTCAACCCGTACAACCTTGGTAGCCCCTTCTCCATCTTTTACCAGCTCCATGGCCAAGTCGGCGAAAAGGTCTGTAAGCAGGTCCTGGAAAATCGCTCTGCTTTGGTCATCTACCCTGGCCCCGGAAAAACCGTTGGCCATAACCAGGACTGAATCATTGGTGCTGGTATCGCCATCAATGGTAATCCGGTTGAAAGTCCGGTTGACCACTGTTAACAACACTTGTTGTAAAAGTGCTGAATCTATTTCAGCATCGGTGCAAGCGAAACAAAGCATGGTAGCCATGTCCGGGCGAATCATTCCCGCACCCTTGGCAACCGCCACGACGGAAAACGGCCGGCCTTCAATCCGCCCCCGGCGCCACCCTATCTTGGGACGCGTATCGGTAGTCATGATCGCCCTGGCCAAGTCCCTGAAACCATCAGGGGCCAGGCTTTTCACCAGCCCGGGCATAGCCCCGGCAATTCTGTCCACCGGTAATGGTTCGCCAATTACACCTGTGGAAGCCACCAGAATCCTGCCTGGCTCCATGCCAAGTTCCGAGGCTGCCGCTGAACACATTCTGAGAGCATCCTGTTCCCCCTGCTTGCCTGTGCAGCAGTTGGCATTGCCGCTGTTGACGATTATCGCCTGGCCGGTACCTGTTTCAAGATGCCTGCGGCAGACCTTGACCGGAGCCGCCTGGACAAGGTTCCTGGTAAATACTCCGGCTGCCTGGCACAATCCGTCGGATACTATCAACCCCAGGTCCGGGTTACCGTTTTTTTTAATCCCGCATGCCAAACCAGCAGCCCTGAACCCCTGACAAACCATTTTACTGACGTGCATTTCAATTCTCCGTATCAAATAATTTCCGCTATTTCATTGTTTACGTGCCAATGGTCTCCATGATTTTGCTTGCAAACCACAAATGGTTGCCTTAAAAATTAGCCCTCATAATCAGGATAATTTAACCCGGATGATCCAGGATAGCCGAAGATGAATGAACAAGCAAATGCTCCAGCCTGCCCCCAATGCGGTCACAAACTGTCAATCGTCAAGGGATGAACCTTAACCTTCTGGCGCTGCCGGGCTTGCAGACGCCGATACCCCCTGAGCAGGTTCATCGAATATATTGATGAACAGCTGGAAGACGATTTGGCTTTTACACGGTGCGACAGGATATAGCCTTTGATTATCCTTAACAACCTTTTTCCGGTTTTTGCCATCATCGCCCTTGGCAGCCTGGCCAGACAGGCCAAACTGGTTTCAAAATCATTCCTGGAAATTGCCGACAGGCTGGTCTATTTTCTGTTTTTTCCTGCTTTGCTCTTCTGGAAAATCGGCCAAACCCCACCAACAGACTTGGCTGTCAATGGGCATCTTTTGCTGGCAGCGGCCGGTGCAGTCATTACTATCTACGTACTCAGCCTGGCATATATTTTGGTTTTCAAGGTAGAAGCATTCAAAGCCGGTACATTTTCCCAAACCTGCTATCGTTTCAATACATATGTCGGACTTGCCGTCATTCTGACCTATTACGGAGAATCCGCCCTGGCAATCTTTGGAGTGCTCATCAGCTTGATAATTCCCTTGATCAATGTCCTGGCCGTTGGCACCCTTACCTGGTTTGCAAGAACCGGCCACAGCCAAAACAAAAGATCCCGGGCAGGGATGATTAAAACAATTGTCTCCAACCCACTGATAATTGGTTGCCTGGCGGGGATCGCTTACAGCCATGCGTTTGGCGTCTTTCCTGTTTTTCTCGACAATACCTTTCGTCTTGGCGCCGGACTGACCCTGCCTCTGGCACTGCTTTCCATCGGCGGCAACCTTACTTTCGGGACCCTGCGTGACAACCTCGGTCTTGCAGTAGCTGCGTCAGCCTTTAAACTGTTGCTTTTGCCACTGGCAGGTTTTGCCTGGATGCACATGCTGAACGTTGAAGGACTGGCTTTCGGTACTGGCACAATTTTTTTCTGTTTGCCTACTGCAACGACTATTCAGGTGCTTTCATCTCAACTGGACAGTGATACCCATCTGGCTTCGGCGGCCATTGTGGTGTCCACTTTATTTTCAATCCTGAGTTTATCAACGGCCCTTGAATTGTTGCACTATTGATGGTTGTAAAAACATTATGGTTTTGAAAAAATACCTCGAGACACAGCGGGCCGGACAAAATTGCCTGCCCCTGTCAGTGGCTGCTGCGATTGAAAGGTAAGGTGCGGTGGAAAAAAATTTTCGCCTGACCATCGAGTACGACGGAAGCCTGTACCAGGGATGGCAACTTCAGCCTAACGGCCCTACAATCCAGGGTGCAATTGAAAAAGCCCTGGCAACCATGACCGGGCAAACAGTACGCTTGACTGCATCTGGCAGAACCGACGCCGGAGTCCACGCCTTGGGACAAGTTGCCAATTTTATTTGCGCAACCCGCCTGACTGCCCGGCAATTCCACAAAGGCCTCAACAGTATTTTGCCTGCCGACATTGCTATTCGCCAATGCCAACAGGTACCCCTGGGTTTTCATGCCCGTTACGATGTAATCAGCAAAGTATATTTATATCAGATAGCAAACCGTACCGTTCGTCCGGCCATTGGGCGCCAGTACTGCTGGTGGGTTCGCCGACCATTGGATCTCGAGGCCATGGACAAAGCCTTACAGTTCTTTGTCGGTCGGCATGATTTCAAGGCCTTTGAAGCTTCCGGCAGCCCGCGGGCTCATAGCAAACGGAACATCCTGCGGGCAAATATTGAACTGAACAGCTCAGGCTTAATTCAAATTTTCGTAGAAGCCGATGGTTTCCTGCGTTACATGGTACGCAATATCGTAGGAGCCCTGGTCGAAGTCGGACTTGGCTGCATGGAGCCTCAGCGAATCAGGCATCTTTTGGCGGCCAGGAATCGCTGCCTGGCCCCGCCCACGGCACCGGCACAAGGCCTTTGCCTGCTCAGCGTAAAATATCCCTTTACCCGGCAAAGCAACCCGTTACGTCTACTTTTGGATACTGATAGTTTTATTTAATGAACATAAAAAATTAGTTCCAGGCCGATAATCAGGCAGTTCTTAGTACTGTCCAGCCGGGTGCAAACAGACATATCCCGTGTCTGTAACCCTGACAGGCGGTACAATTAAGGCTGGGCTGTATCCCCTGCAACTGCAAGGCGCTCCTTTCACCCCTCAATCTTTTGCCCGGGTGAACCATACTGTTGCCGGCGTTTTTTAGGATTTCATACCATTTTATCGCGAACTGGCCTGCTTGTTGCATAGATTCAGTTAAAAACCTGTCACTTTCTATCCGGGTTTAGCCGGATTTAAAACTTACACCGGGGGGCTGCATGCAAGAGTCGACTTTCTTGGACAGAAATATAGAGTTTATTGAAAATATAAAAAAAATTCCAGTGCTGGAACCTTTCAATGACGAAGAACTGGAAAGACTAATCGAAATGAGCAAAATCAGGCGCTACCGTCCTGGTGAATGTATCGTCAAGGAAGGTCAATCAGACACTTGGCTGTATTTCCTGATGTACGGACAGGTGCGGATTGTCAAAAACGGTAAAGATGTTGCTATCCTCAAACGCCGTGGAGATATTTTCGGCGAAATGGGGGCTATCGACAGCGGACGACGTTCAGCTTCTGCCTATGCCATCCAGGATACCGTATGCCTGGCAACCGATATTTTTTATATTGAGAAACTTACCGGTAACGAAAAAATCGCCTTTGGATACGTTCTATACCGCTTGATCGCAGAAATTCTTGCCCGGCGTCTGAGACAAACGACTGACGCTTTAATCAGGGCCAAGGGTCGGCTCAATCTCAAGTTCTGGTAACTTCCTGTCAAGTACATCCAGCCACTGTCGTGGTCTCCTTTAACTAAAAAAAGGAGTCGCCATTATCCTGGTATAGCCTGTCTGAGATCGTGACGCGGCTTGTGTAGTTGGTCCTGTATTCTTTGACCGACCTGGCAGCTATCTCGTCCCGTTCCACGAC
>JALVQM010000388.1 GCA_027025615.1 Desulfobacteraceae bacterium
ATCGATGCTGGAGGCATTGCAGAACAGCATTACAAGGCGGTCGATACCAAGGGCGTTTCCGGTGGCCGGCGGCATCTGCTCCAGGGCCTTTAAAAAGGGCTCGGCCGGCGGGTAGACAGTTTTGCCGGCAGCCCGGCGCATTGCTTCTTCCCCGGCAAACCTGGCCCGTTGTTCGTCGGCATCGGTCAGTTCACTGAACCCGTTGCAAAGCTCCAGGCCGGCTATGTACAGTTCGAAACGTTCGGCAACCTGTGGACGGTCCGGCTTAAGCCTGGCCAGGGAAGCCAGCCGGGCAGGATAATCCTTCAAAAACACCGGGTGGCCTTCAATGCCCAGCCGGGGTTCGATGACAATTCCCATGATTTCATCGAAGCGGCCTTGCTCCAGGGCTTTTTCCAGGGGCAAATCGCTGTAGAGCTCGAAAGCCTCGGCCACGGTCATCTCCTGCCAGGGCTGGTCAAGATCCAGCTTTCGTCCCTGGTAAACCAGGGTCTTGCTGCCGCAGACCGCTTCCGCCACTGCCAGGATCAGCCTGCGGGTATCTTCCATCATGAAACGATAGTCATATCCGGCGGCATACCATTCCAGGAGGGTAATTTCAGGCAGGTGGCAGCGCCCCCTTTCACCGCGGCGATAACACTTGGATATCTGGTAGATGCGTTTATAACCTGCTGCCAAAAGCCTTTTCATGCAAAGCTCGGGCGAGCTGTGCAGGTACCAGCTTCCGGCCGGTTCGGCCTCGATATGAGCTTCGGGTGCCGGGGCCGGAATGCGGTTGGGGGTTTCGACTTCAAGGTAGCCTTCGCCCTCCATGTAACACCGTACTGCTGCCATTACAGCGGCCCGCAGTTTCAGGTTTTCCAAAATTTCCTGTTGTCGAAAAGCTTTCATGGACAGCTGTCAGCCATCTAGCAGGGGCAAGGGATCAGGCGGGACCTGTTCCCTGCCGGTTAGCAGAACAAAGGCAACAATACCAACGGCCATGAAGACCGATCCCAGAACAAAGGCGTAACCAAGATTGAACCAATCCATCATCAGCCCGGCCATAAGAGCACCGGACAGCATCCCCAGGCTGTGGGCCACGGTCAGTACTGCCATCACCGAGCCCATTGCCTCTGCCTGGCGTCCCTTGGTTGTAGCCATGGCCATCAGGGCCGGCATGGCGGCCCCGCCGCCTATACCGAAAAGGGTGCTTGCCCAAAAAAGCGTCTGGTACCTGTCGGCCCATGCATACAGGGCAACAGCCAGGACGACCACCAGCCCGCCGGTAACCATCAGGCCCTTGCGGTTGATCCTGTCTGCAAGGTAGCCCATCGGCGCCTGGATCAGTCCGGAAACAAACACCCCCAGCATGACCAACACCCCGATCCTTGAACTTGTCAGGTGAAACCGGCTGTCTGCCAGCACGGGCAGGAAACTCCAGATCACCCCGATACAGGCGGTATACATGAAGCGATAAATACAGATTCCGGCTATAATCCGATCACCGATTATCTGCCTCCAGGACCATGAATTTTGCCGGCGCCTCTTGCCGATTTCACGGGCAACCGGCGGCAGCAGCAAAAAGTTCAGAACGCATCCGGCCATGGCCAAAAATCCCATGGCGGCAAAAGCGGCGTTCAGGCTGAAATGATCATTGATCATCCCGCCCAGCACAGGCCCCAGTGAAAGGCCGCAAAACAGGGAAACATTGAAAAGTCCCATGTAACGGCCTTCTTTGCCCACGGGCGCGATGTCACCGATGTAAGCCTGGGCTACGGGCATGACCATGGCCGAGGCGGCCCCCTGGATGAAACGGATGGCAATCAGCTCGTTGAGGGTCGAAGACAGGATGAAAGCTACCGAAACCAGCCCGTATGCCAGCAGTCCGATTACAAGGAAAGGTTTGCGTCCTTTGACATCCGAAAGCCGGCCGAAATACGGCAAAAGAAACGAACGGGACAGGGAAAAGGCCCCGAAAATCATGCCGATGGTAAACCCGCTGGCTCCCAGGCCCGAGGCATAGACCGGGAGTAAGGGCACCACGATTCCTACTCCGGTTATGGTGGCCAGGAGGGAAAAAAACAGGGTTCCGTATATCCGGCCGGTTGCATGGGCGGCTAAATCGACAGGTTTATTCAAGCCGGACCGCCCATCAAAAATCTGCCTTTATTTTTTCCAGGGCCGCTTCCACCGTGGACCGGATCTCTTCCAGGGACTCGGGCGACAGGGCCTCGAAACGCAACACCAGGGCCGGCTGGGTGTTTGATGCCCGCACCAGGCCCCAGCCGTCGTCAAAAAGCACCCGGGCGCCGTCGATATCGATCACCTTCTGGAGGGCCTGGAAATGCTCGGTCACCTTGCGGACCACTTCAAACTTGATATTGTCGGGACAATCGACCCGAATCTCAGGGGTGTTATAGGTTTCCGGCACGTCTTGCAGAAGCTCACCCAGACTCTTTCCGGTAGAGGCTAGTATCTCCAGCAGGCGGCAGGCCGCGTAAACCGCGTCATCGTATCCCAGGTAACGATCGGCGAAAAATATGTGCCCGCTCATCTCGCCGGCCAGATCGGCCTTGACTTCTTTCATCTTTTGCTTGATCAGGCTGTGGCCCGTCTTCCACATTATGGCCTTGCCGCCGTGTTTTTCGATATCGTCATACATGGTCTGGGAGCATTTTACCTCGCCGATAAAAGTCGCCCCCGGCTTGCGGGCCAGTATCTCCCTTGAAAAGATGATCATCAACTGGTCGCCGAAAATCATCTTGCCGTCGCGGTCGACCACCCCGATCCGGTCCCCGTCGCCATCGAAGCCGAAGCCCACGTCCAGTCCCTTGCCCCTGACCAGGCCCACCAGCTCGGCCATGTTGGCCGCCACGGTGGGGTCGGCTTCGTGGTTGGGAAATGTGCCGTCCATCTCACAGTAAAGGGATTGAACCCGGCATCCCAGAGCTTCCATAATGGGCACGGCGGTAACCCCGGCGGTTCCGTTGCCCGCATCCACGGCCAGGTTCAGGGGGCGTTCAAGCTTGATGTTTTCAATCACGTATTGCTTGTAGGCGGTCAAAACATCCCTTGTCTGACAACCTCCCCGGCCCCGGGTGAACTTGCCCTTATCGATGATTTCCCGAATTTCCTGGATCTGTGGCCCCCAAACCGAATCGAGTCCGGAACAGATCTTGAACCCGTTGTATTCCGGAGGGTTATGGCTGGCGGTGACCATTACCCCTCCTTCAGCCTCCAGGTGATGGATGGCAAAATAGGATACCGGGGTAGGACAAACGCCTATATCGATCACATCACAACCGGTGGCCTGCAAGCCCTTTATCAGGCTCTGGGCGTAAGCCGGGGAAGTAACCCGGCAATCCCGGCCGACAACGATGTTGCGTCGGCCCCGGCTGTGGAGATAAGTTCCGATTCCCCTGCCCAACAACTCTACGTCGGGTTCCTGCATGTCTTTTCCGGCAATGCCGCGAATGTCGTATTGTCTGAAAATTTCTGGATTCAGCATGGTCCACTCCTTTCTGGATGTGTAACCCGGTTTATATCAAAGATATCCCCACGGCCGCAATGCCCACCAGCCAGCAGTAAGGGGCAAAACGATACAAGCGGCCGGAATCTACAACACGCAAAAGGAACACCAGGGCCAAGTAACCGGCAACGGCCGCTGTCAGGCTGCCGGCAACAACCGCCCCGGCCGGCATGCCGGTGGCAATGGATGCGTCCTTGACCCCCAACAAGGTCGCCCCGACAATTGCCGGCAGGCAAATAAGAAAAGAAAAGCGGCCGGCGACCCGGCGGTCCATTCCCAGCAAAAGGGCCGCGGCAATTGTCGATCCTGACCGGGAGATGCCCGGTACAATGGCAAGACCCTGGACAAGGCCCACGAGCAAAGCATCGCTAACGGTCACCTGGAGGATCTGCTTGCCACCGCTTCGGCGTTTCCTGGTCAGCCAGAGCACACCGCCGGTTACAATCAGCATCAGGCCCACCAGCAGGGAACTGCTGAACAGGGTTTCGGCCGTCTTGGAAAAAAACAGGCCCATTATCGCCGTGGGCAGGCTGGCCCAAAATATGAGCCAGGCCAGGCGCAGGTCCTCGTTATTGTTCAAGGCGAACCCGATACCGCTTGTGCCGGCAGTCTCAGGCAAACGGCCAAGAGCCTTGAAAATCCGGCCGATGGGCCGGGCAAAGACCACCACAACTGCTACCAGGGTTCCGGCATGCAGGCAAATATCGAAAAAGAGTTCATTCTGGTTCAGGCCGAACAGGTTCTGGAACAGGACCAGGTGCCCTGAGCTGCTGACCGGTAAAAATTCGGTCAGCCCCTGGACAGCTCCCAGGAAAGCAGCTAGCAGGTAGTTCATCAAAATATTTACCTTTCATGATTGCCGAGATTATGTTCTGCTAAAAATGATTTCTCCGGTTTGCCCCGCTGCCACACTCGTGCCGCCCCCCTGTGGGGGCTTTTCATCCTTTCGCCAAGTTTCTCACAGGCTTAAGCCCGTGGTTATCAAGCAATCTGTACCAAGAACATCATGGCTGGAATTTCTGCAAAGCTCAAATGCGCAACCCGCCTGGGGGGACTGATCCGCCACTGCCCCAGGCTTGATAAGCCAGCAGGCATCATCCCTTTACAACAAGCATAGGCTTCAATCTGGCTACTTTTAAGGCTATGCCGGCGCCGTGGATTACGTCCACTACCTGGGTGACATCCTTGTAGGCTTCAGGCATCTCTTCGGCCATGGTAAACCGGCCGCTCCAGCGTACCAGAATACCCCGGTCTTCAAGTTCGCGGGCAATGGAACGCCCCCTGCTTTTTTTCTTGGCCGCCTTGCGGCTCAAAACCCTCCCGGCACCATGGCAACTTGAGCCGAAGGTCTCTTCCATGGCCCGGGCCGTACCCTTGAGCACATAGGAAGCGGTTCCCATGTCTCCGGGAATCAGGATCGGCTGACCCACCGGGCGGTAATCGTCCGGCAGGACGCGGTGTCCGGGGCCAAAAGCCCTGGTGGCGCCTTTGCGGTGCACGCAAAGGGTCATTTCCCGACCTTCGACCAGGTGGTCTTCTTTCTTGGCGATGTTATGACAAACATCGTAAACCAGGTCCATCCCCAAATCACGCGGTCCCATGGCCAGCACTTTCTGAAAGGTCTGCCGGCACCTGTGGAGCAAAAGCTGGCGGTTGGCCCAGGCGTAATTGGCTGCACAAGCCATGGCCTGCAGGTAACGGCGGCCCAAATCCGACTGGATATAGGCACATGCCAGCTGGCGGTCGGGCAACTGGATATCCATGGATTTGACGTTGCGGGCCATGGAGGCCAGGAAATCGTCGCAAACCTGGTAGCCCAGCCCCCGGGAACCGGAGTGAAGCATCAGGGTAAGCTGGCCCTGGAAAAGACCGTAAGCCTCGGCCGCCTCGGCGTCGTGGATTTGTTCCACCCGCCCAACTTCCAAAAAATGGTTCCCCGAGCCCAGGGTTCCAAGCTGGTTGCGCCCCCTTTCCAGGGCCCGCTGGCTGAGCAGTCCCGGGTCGGCCCCGGCAAGACAGCCGCCGTCTTCGGTGTGTTCCAGGTCGTCCTGGGTTCCAAACCCGTTTTCAACAGCCCAGCGGCTACCCTGCCGCAGCACTTTTTTCTCTTCCTTGACACTCAATTTAAGCGGGCCGCCCTTGCCAACCCCGCAGGGAATATCGCGGTAAAGGGCCTCTACAAGCTCCCGCAACCTGTCCACCAGGTGATCGGCTTCCAGGTTGGTGCGTGCCAGGCGTACTCCGCAATTGATATCATAACCAACCCCTCCGGGTGAGACCACGCCCCTGTTCCAATCGAAGGCCGCGACCCCGCCAATGGGAAACCCGTAACCCCAGTGGATGTCGGGCATGGCCAGCGACGCCTTGACAATCCCGGGCAGGTGGGCCACGTTGGCCACCTGGTCAAGGGCCTGATCCTTGCGGATCTGGTCCATCATGGGCCGGCTGGCAAAAACCAGGCCGGGAACCCGCATGTTACCCGAGGGTTCTATCCGCCACCTGTATTCATCAATCTGGCGCAAGTCCATGGTCAGCCTCCCTGGCCGGGTTTTTTTCAAGTATCGAAAACCACCCGGGCCCGCCAAATGTCTCCTGACTGTTCAACAGACACCTGGTGATAGGTAACAGCCTTGACTTCAGATTGCATATCGCCCGCCTGATCCAGGGGTATCAATTCCAGCTCTGCCGCAAGGCTGGTTTCAGCCGATCGGGTGATGGTAATTCCAAACGGCACCCGGCCTTCCACGTTGATCAGGGCCAGGATCTCGCGCAGCCAGTTCACCAGCAAGTCGGCCGCATCCAGGCCTTCAACCTGCAGCTCTGTCTTTTTATCTGCCGGCAAGCCGTTTTTCAGCGGGCCCAGGACGATATCAACCAGGGCGGCGGCAGCCTCGGAGTACAGATCAGCCCTGGTGTCTGCCGTAACTTCAATAGCCAGGTCGGCGGTATGGTCAAGCAGGTGGTACATTACGGCTCATCTCACAGGATAATCTTGCCTGTTTCAGCAGTATTATATCCTCCCAGCTTTTCTACCCTCCGGCGAAAACTCCGGCCGCTAATTACTTCCAGCAGGGTCTGTATTTGCACGGTGTCAAAAAAACGGGCATCGATAACAAGATCATACTGCTCGGTCACAACCGGGATGAAATCAAGTCCCAGGGCCTTGGCTGCCGCCAAAATCCCCAGGCCTGCATCCGCGGCACCGCTTATCACGGCAGCTGCCACCGCCATGTGGGTATATTCTTCGTTGGTATAGCCGTCTATTTTTTCAGGATCGATTCCCAGTTGCCCCAGGCGCCAATCCAGCAGGATCCGGGTCCCGGAACCGGCCTGGCGGTTAACGAAACGCACATCGGGCCGTACCAGGTCCTGGATACCGGAAATCTTCCTGGGATTACCGGCCGGCACTATCAGCCCCTGATCGCGCATCACCAGGTGAACGACCCTCACAGGTTTTTCAGCCAGGAAACGTTCTATGTACGGCAAATTGTACTTGCCGCTTTCGGTATCCAGCAGGTGAGCCCCTGCCAGGTGACAGGCACCCCTTTTCAAGGCCATCAATCCGCCCATCGAGCCCACGTGGCTGGACGACAGGAAAAACGGCTGCCTATGGCGCCGCAGCTCGTCGGCCAGCACGTCAAGGCTGTTGTCGTGACTGCCCACCACCACCAGGGTCCGTTCAATAGCCTGCTGGGGACGCAACAGCTCGGCATCAACCGCTCTGCCGGCTTCCACGCCCTCGCTGTTGTGACCGATGCGGATTATCCCATCGGCCTCGGTTATACTGGTAATGCAGCCGGCGGCCCTTGGCAACGGGGTGGCCACAACCTTATCGGCCACACGCCCCAGCTTGACCCGCACAAACTCTTCCAGTCCCAGCTTGGATGGAATCTTGCGGGTTGGAAAGACTTCCAGGCACTGGCGTCGGGGAGCGGTCAAGCCCTGCATCGCAGCCAGCAGGGGCTGGACCAATTGCTCAAAGGCAATAATGGCCGAAACCGGGTAACCGGGCATCCCGAAAACCGGTTTGCCGGCCACCTCACCGGCGAGCACAGGTTTGCCGGGCATCATGGTAACCCCGTGGATCAGGACACGGCCCAGGGATTCCACCACCGGCCGGGTAAAATCGCGGCTTCCGGCAGAAGAGCCCCCAATGGTCATTACAAGATCAAAATCTCCGGCTGCCGCCTGCTCCACAGCCAGCCTGATCTTTTCCACGTCATCGCCCACCGGGTCGTGACGTTTAAAAATCCCGCCGGTGGCCTCCACCAGCTTTCCCAGCATCCAGGAGTTGGTTTCCAGGACCTGCCCGGGCTTCAGGCTGCACTCAGGATCCGTGCTCCAGTCCACCAGCTCCGAACCGGTCGGCACGATGAGCACCCGCGGTCGGCGGCGGACCTTGACCTTGAAAACCCCGGCTGCGAGCAACGCACCCACGCAGTATGGAGTAACCTGGTGATTACGGGTAAAAAGAAGTTCGGTGGCCACAATGTCTTCTCCCATTTTGCGCACGTTCTGCCAGGGGAAAACAGGGGCCTCGATGCGGACGGTTTGCTGATCCAACTGCTGGACATGTTCGATCATGATAACCGCGTCGCTGCCTTCCGGAAGCACCTGCCCGGTGTTGACGAAAAAAGCCTGGCTGCCTACCGCCAGATCCCTGGGACGGGTTTCCCGGGCCCCGAAAGTATCGGCTGCCCGCACGGCGATTCCGTCCATGGCTGCCGCATGAAAGCAGGGAGAGGACAGTCGGGCCACAACCGGTTCCGCCAGCACCCTGTCCACGGCATCGACACTGTCCACAACCCGGATGCCGTCAACCTTCAGGTTTGCAAAGGTTTCCATGACCAACTTTCGGGCTTGCTCCAGGGGCATCATTTCAAGGTAAACATTACGCCTTTGGGAATTCAATGTAATTTCTCCGTCAAATCAGTTGAACTTCGACCATCCGCCCGGCATCCATCCCTTCCGAATGCTGGTCTATGGCCACCAAGCCATCAGCCTCCACCATGGTCCTGATGAGGCCTGACTTGCCCAAAATCGGCTCTGCCTCAAGGGTTCCGTCAGCTCCCTGTATCAACTTTACCCGCACGTAATCTACCCGGCCCTGGGCCGAAGCAAGGTTGCGGGCAAGCCGGGCGGAAACAACGGCAGCCAGGGGTTGCAGGCTATCCAGACCTGCCAGCCGGTCGATAAAAGGCCTTACAACGGCCGCCATTACCACCATTGCCGATACGGCATGACCGGGCAGCCCCCAGACCGGTTTTCCTTCACAGGCGGCCAGGATGGTCGGTTTGCCCGGACTTATGGAAATACCGTGGACCATGATCTTGCTCCGGGGCAGTCCGGCCAAAACTTCAATGGTAAAATCACGGTTGCCAACCGAGCTTCCTCCTGAAATCAGGACCATGTCCGTTTCGGCCAAAGCACGGCGGCACTTGTCTTCAAGATCCTGTCGATCATCGCCGGCAATACCGTATCTCAGGGCCTGGCCCCCGGCCTCGACCACCTGACCGGCCAGGGTTGTGGAATTGATATCCCGTACCTGGCCCGGGCCGGGAACCCGGTCATTGGGAACAAGCTCATCTCCGGTGGAAACTATCCCGATTTTCGGTCTGCAATAGACCCTTACCCGGTGGCAGCCGGCAGCAGCCAGGATACCGGCCTCCTGGGGCCTGATCCGCCGGCCGGCGGCAAGTGCCACCTGCCCACGGGCAACGTCCTCGCCGGCCTCTATAACGTGCTGGCCGGGAGCCACGCTCTTGTATACTTCTATGGCTGTATCGTCCAGCCTTTCGGTATGCTCGATCATCACCACCGCGTCGGCCCCCGCAGGGAGCATGGCACCGGTGGCTATCCGCACAGCCTCACCCGGACCCACGTTCACCTCGGCCTTCCGGCCCATGGCCACCTCGCCCTTGACCGTTAAAAAGGCCGGACTGGATTCAGAAGCGCCGAAAGTGGAAGCCGCCTTGAGGGCGTAACCGTCCATGGTAGCCCGGTCGAAACCCGGGATGTCCACGTCCGAAATTACATCTTCTGCCAAAACACGGCCAAATGATTTCTCCAGGTCCACGCTTTCGGTTGCCACCGGCGCAAATTGCATGCGCATGGCCAAAACTGCATCGATGTCGATTACTTCGAAAAAAGATTCCATTTTAACCGCCACACAGGGTTTGGGTTCAGTTTAAGTTTAGCCGGTCAGTTAACATAAAGAAAGGAGCATTTCAAAAGATGATTCCGTCCCTTGCTTGACTTTTGCCCAAAGCTGCAAATTTTATTTCCATGTTTATTTTGCCAATCCAGCCAAAGGAAAAATTTCATGTTTGAAGAACCTTCCCTCAGCAGCGACGAAAAACGTTTCATGGAAGAATTATACCGCCAGGCAGACGGCGACACTTCTAAGAAAGTGGAAACCGCGTCAGTGGGCCAGAGCCTTGGTCTTGAAAAGCAAGATGCATCCAGACTATCGGAAGAGCTTATCGGAAAAGGCCTGGTTGAAATCAGAACCCTTTCCGGTGCAATCGCCCTGACAGATGAAGGCGCTGAATTGTTCAATTCCAACGCAAACGACAGCCGGCAACAGCTGCCTGGGCTGGGCAACGGCCCCTTGCTGGATGATTCCGGCCGCCTGGCGGTGGAAACGCTGCTGGCTGAAATCAAATCCAGTATTTTTGCCGGAGCAGATTTTGAACTTCTGGCCGCCGTGATATCCGACATCCGCAGTGCTGAAGCCCAGCTTTCCTCTCCCCGGCCCTGGACCGCGGTTGTGCGCAGCGCCCTGGAGGCCCTGTCCTCCGACCTGAAGCAGGCAGCCAGGGACGAAAGTGTAAATCGGCTGGAAGAGTTTCTTCAACGCTAAGGGCTTGAAACCAGATCTTCTGCAATAGCAGCGGTTGTGTACTCTGCCAGATCGGCCAGTGCATCCGGCGGCAGGAATTCATCGGCATTGTTTGAAAACAGGCATTTGACCGAAGCCGGAAAATCATCGTCAGCCAGGTAACAGACATAACACAGGGCCACCTTGGGCAAGGGATAAACAACCAGGGACAGGTCACCGCCTGTAATCCTGCGGCCGTCATGGCCCCCGAATTTGTCCAGAATTTTTTCCCGGAACCCTGCCAGGCGATCAACAAGGGGCACCAGGGGCTGTTCGCTGTGGGTGACGAAAGCCCCTGCGTACGGCATGGTGTTGGGAAATTCTGAATAGGCTTTTAAGGGCTCCAGGCGACAGGTTTGTGAATTTGCATACACGCCGTAAAGGGAAACCACTATGGCCCGGGGGCTTGCCTCGGGCCTGCCGTCAAAAAAAATCCCTTCGGGAGCTATTCGGCACATCCGGCCAAAGGCGGCAAATTCATAGCCGCCACCACCTCGGCCG
>JALVQM010000389.1 GCA_027025615.1 Desulfobacteraceae bacterium
CGGCACGACCTGGGACTCTTCCGCTGCAACATTGCTTCCCGGGGGTCAGGACCATGCAAACATCAACCTCGTCCTGCTCACGGGCAAAACTATCAGCGGCACAGTTTCCCTGCCATCCGGAGACTCTGCCCCGGCCGGAGGGATCAATGTAAACATCAATGCCAACAATCAAAATGGCAGTGGAAATGGTTCCGACTCTGTCACCATTGCAGAGGGACAGTCATCGGCAAGCTATTCAATGACCGTTCTCGACGACACGAATGCCTCTTGGCGGGTGAGCTATTCCTATTGGGGGGGTGAATATATTCAAGATGGTTATTATTCCTCTTCGGGTACAACCTGGGACTCTTCTGCCGCAACATTGCTCCCCGGCGGCCAGGACCATACAAACATCAACCTTGTCCTGCTCGAGGGTAATACTATCAGCGGCACGGTTTCCCTGCCATCCGGAGACATTGCCCCGGCTGGTGGAATCTATGTAGACATCAATGCCTCCAATCAAAATGGCAGTGGACATGGTTCAAGGTATGTCACTATTGCAGAAGGACAATCATCGGCAACCTATTCAATGACCGTTCCCGACGACACAAACAATTCCTGGTCCGTGAGGTATTCCTTTTGGGGAAACGACTATCTTTCTGAAGGTTATTATTCTTCCAGTGGCACGACTTGGGATTCATCCGCTGCCACATTGCTTCCCGGCGGCCAGGATCATACAAACATTGACCTTGTCCTGCTCAGGGCAAAAAATATCAGTGGCACCATTACCCTACCGTCTGGACAGACAGCGTCTGATTCAATATGTTTTGATGTTTACGCAAAATCTACCACAGGAGATGGAAGCTTTTTGGGATTTGTCGATGAGATACACTCTGGGGAAAGTGCAGGCGATTATTCCATTTCAATACCAGCAGACACCGGCCTCAACTGGACTATTTCATATCAACGCACGAGTTGTTGGGGGGCTGTAAGTAATTCTGATGACTCCTATTGGGGATTAGGGTATTATAATAGCAGCGGTACTGTACTGCATGCTGCAGATGCAACACAACTGGCGGGGGGAAGCGACCATTCCGATATCGACATGACGGTGTTCGAAGGCAACACGATCAGCGGTACAGTCTCGCTTCCGAATGGTCAGGTTGCGACGGAAGATATTGTGCTCTTTGTTCGGGCTCAGGTCAGTGGCACCACCGGCAATGATCCGATGCATACCGGCTATGGGTACGGCTATGGGTATGGGTATGGAAATAGCGGCATAACCTTTGCCGAGACCTCCGCCTACCGGGTGGTTGTTATTGCAAAGGGTAGTTCTTCCACCGATTATACCCTGACGATTTCACCGGAGCCAGGTATCAACTGGACGGTCTTTTACAGTTGTGACAGTTGTGGCAAAAAGTATCAGGATACCGGCTATTACAGCACGTCAGGAACCGTCAGCAAGGTTTCTGACGCCACGCTGGTTGCCGGGGCAAGCGATCACAGCAATATCAACCTTACCCTGTTAAAGAAAAAGGGCATGCTCTGTTTTCCTGTGCGCTCAAAAGATGGTCAGATATCGATTATCAGTCTGTGAAAAATCGTTTCCACTCTGAAATTAACAAGGCCGACGAAATATCGTCGGCCTTTTTATATCTCCCGCTATTCGCATTCTGTAACCAATGCCATTATAGCAACATTACATGAAATCAGCTCAAAACGACATATATGGTCGCTCGTGGATTAGAGTTATTATCCTGGTCCTTCTTGCCTGGAGCTTCTGCCTGCGTTTTTATGCCCTGGATAGTCAATCATACTGGATGGATGAATCCTTTTCCCTTGTTTTAGCTGATACGATCACCCAAAACGGTTACCCCCACCACCCCGATATCGATACCACCTTGATTTTGCACCATTTTAAAAAATCCTTAGGCCTCAGAGGACCGGTCTATCATTATATGCTTGCGGCAGTGATAAAGCTTTTTGGTCTGAATGCATATACGGTGAGGGGACTTTCCGCTCTCTTGGGAGTTTGCTTTATAGGCTTGCTGGGCAAAATATCCTGGGTATGGTTTGACAGGCAGACAGCGATTTTAACCATGCTGCTCGCTACTGTCAACTACTGGCAGATTGCCTGGTCAAGACAGGCCAGGGATTATATGCTGTTGAGCTTCTTTTTTTGGCTTGCCATGTATCTCATGGAGAGAAGTGTTCTTGCCTGGTCTAACAATAACAAAATCATCCTGGGTGCATTCTCGGCGACCCTTGTCACCATGGGTATTCATCCAGTCGGTTTTTTGCTCCTCCCGGCAGCGGCACTCATTATTCTCCTGAAAAGGCTTCGTCATTTTTCCCCTATACTTATTATTTCCCTAACAGGTGTGGCTACACTCGGTATGGCAGGAATAGGGATTTTTTTTGTGAAAAAATTCTTCGGTATCGGGCCATCCTATTTCCTTCATTACACGGCTTTTCTTGTCAGGGAATACTGGCCGCTTCTCCTATTGGCGCCCTTGGTACTGCTCACGGAGAAAAATGATACTTCCCGGCCCCTGCTGTTATGGTTATTTTTGGTGTTTTTTTGCGGATTACTGATTATAAGTAATGGAATACCCTTACTTGCCTATCGTTATATCTTTTTTCTCACCCCCGTTATTTTTCTTTTTGCCGGCAGGGGATTGTGTTGCCTCTTTCACAGGAATGTGATTATTGCCGCAACCGCGCTGCTTTTGCTCTTAACAGTTCAAATATATAACGGCCGGGCCGTCATTTTTCCTCAGCAGAAATATCTTCTTGAATCAGATTCCAAAACAAGCTCTTTTCCCTATAAATGTTTCACCCCGCAACCGAACTTTAAAGCTGCCTATGCTTATATTAACACCCTGAAAAACATAAACCTTATTACTCCCTATCCAACAATCAGTCGACTCTACAGATCAGATCCGGACATTCTTGCCATTCATGTCCGATTAAAGGATTATCCAGGCACAGATACACCAAAACGTGAACGATACACCGGCACACCGTTTTTAACCTTTCCGGCATTCACCTTTCTACGGAAGAGTGATTATGACGTGTATTTTCTCATAGATTTTTTTGCATCGACCCGGATGGATCCATTGCTGAAAAAATTGATTGAAGAGAACAGCACTATTATTAAAACCTGGGATCAACCGGAATGGTCAAAATTGATCCTGTATAAACTCAATACCCAAGGGCAAGATTAAGACAATTGATGAGTTAATCGATTCCATGCTTTGGTATATATCCTTTTTTTGTACCTGCAATCTGGTTGGACAAAAGGGAGGCGAAGTCAAAGGTAATTCTGATCGTCAACACTTCCCACCAGAGATAGAAGATAGAATTTCACGCTGGATGCCCGGCAACTACACTCGGGCATAACACGTCGTGAGACGCAATGTTTTCACCTGTTCGGTCCTACCTCCATGTCATTCTCGCAGTCCGTTGGGCGGGAATCCAAAAGGCATTACCTATGGACATTTACCTATTTTCTATCCGGGAATATGGCGGATGCTTCCGAGATAATGCACCCCCATCACTACGACAACGAACCCGCAACCTGTTTTAAGGAAATTTTCTGGTTGA
The DNA here is from genome assembly GCA_027025615.1 of Desulfobacteraceae bacterium. GTDB lineage: Bacteria > Desulfobacterota > Desulfobacteria > Desulfobacterales > Desulfosarcinaceae > JALVQM01. Next base: position 3,586 of record JALVQM010000389.1, read on the forward strand.
CCGGAAAATTTCACCAAAAAAGCCCATGAACAGATATCCCCTGTTTTTTTCAGGTCCACATGGGGAATGACGATTACGAGG
>JALVQM010000390.1 GCA_027025615.1 Desulfobacteraceae bacterium
CCAGGTCTCTGGTATCTGAGCAACGCCGTATCCAGCGAGTCAAGGTTCGGTCATGGTCAGACGGCCGATTGTCTGCCCGGGAAAAAGCACGCCTGGAATTGATGCAGGACAGGGCGAGCCATCGTATCTACAAGCTGAAACACAACCAGACAACCCGTTGAAAAAGAGTATTGATTACCGAATCGATGTGGCAGCACAGTTATTCTGGGACGGTAAGGTCGGGTTTTAAGCGGACATGCAAGCCGGGATGCCATGAGCCTGTCCGCTTTGTCCCGGCTTAGAAGCATAAAATTCCTGTAAAAGCAAAAGGGTTTGAAAATACCTATGGCCGGATCACGATTAGATCCTCCTGGCGCCGACCGGCATCTGGAACTTGTGCGGCAAGCTAGAAGGGGTGATGAGCTGGCCTTCAACCGCTTGATAGATCTCTATCACCGACAGGTATATAAAATGATTTATTACAGGATAAAGGAAACCATGGAGGCCGAAGATCTGGCCCAGGAAGTTTTTTTACAGGCTTTCAGGTCAATCGGCAAGTTGCGTTCTGCTGCAACCTTTCGGCCATGGTTGTTCAGGATCGCAATCAATCGGGTTAAGGATTACCGTCGCAGGAAACGCTGGCTTTCACTTTTCGGTCTCTTTGGGCAAGAAGATGATTTGACAGCAGAAAGCCGGATTGCCCTGCACAACCCGGAAGGACCTGTACAGTTGGAGCGTAAGCAATTTTGGCAGCAAGTGGATCGGCTTATCAGTCCCCTTTCTCCGACCGAGCAGGAAGTGTTCCGGTTGCGCTTTTTCGACCAGCTCAGTATAAATGAAATCGGACATGTATTAAACAAGCCGGACAATACGATCAAAACCCATCTTTACAGGGCGTTGCGCAAAGTAAAGGCTTCACCTTTTCTCGAACGCTTGGCGGAGGTGGCGCCGTGAGTTCAAGCTTTGAAGGACATCTGAATTACGATCAATTGCTTATGGCAGTGGTTGAAATTGACGATCTGCCCGATGAGTTGAAAGATCATCTGGAAGATTGTCCTCGATGCCGGGCGCAATTGCAGCGTACAACGGCCCGTCTGGAGAGCATCGGTCGGATTGCAGCCCGCCTTGCCCCTGAACCGTCCAGAACTATTCGAGTTCACGCACGCCGGAGGGTAAGGCGGCCTTCACCCGGCCGGATGAAGTCGTTCATGGCCATAGCCGTAGTGGCCATGCTGGTTGTATTTGTATCTATCTGGTCGAAACAATTTTTCGGCCTTTCCGGCTCCCGCTTTACGGACGGTGAACAGATCGGTCAGCTGATCATGGACGTGAACCGGCTGGTGGAAAATCCCCTCCCGGAAGGGTATTCTAATCTGGTAAAAGTGGACGAACCCATGCCGCTGGAAGATCCGACGGCATTTATCGTACCGGATGTTGACAATTCCAAGGGGAGTGAACCCTTGGACAGGGAAAGGATAGTGGGATGAAAGCGTATTGTGCCTTTCTGGCGGCCATTCTGGTTTTCTTCACCGCCGGTTTTGCCCGGGCCGACAATTACGGCGGGCGGTGGTGGAGAATTCCAAGGCTGGTGGAGCGCCTGAATTTGACTTCTTCCCAGGTGGAAAGCCTGGAAAAGTCTTTTCACCGGGCAAGGCTGAACATGATAAAATTGAAAAGCCGGGTGGAGGCCGAACAATTTGAGCTGGAATCGATGCTGGAAGCTGAAAATTTCGAAGAAGCGGCGGCAATGGCCCAGTATCGTAAATTGGAAAAGGCGCGCACCGAACTGGGAGTTGAACGATTCCGCTTCCTGGTTGATGTACGCAAGATCCTGGGCCGCAAGGCCTTCCAGGAATTAATGCAGATCAAGCGCTTGCGAGAGCAGCGCAAAGTGCCCGGCAAGAAAAGGCCTTTGGAATAATTTTATCATTTTGAGGCCGGGCTTTACATCGGTCCGGCTTTCAGTTAAACAGATTGCGTCGGCATCTGGCCGGCGTTTTTTTTCCGGTTACAGTCTAAATCTTTGACACATGGTTGCAAATCAGGGTCGCCATGGAAAATCAGTTAATTGCGGTTGTTTTTGGATTTGCCGCGGCTTGCAGCTGGGGTGCCGGCGATTTTAGCGGGGCCCTGGCCAGCAGGCGTTCTGGTGTCTGGGCGGTGGTCTTTTGGGGACAGGGAGCCGGAGCTTTTATTCTGGTGGCGCTGGCCATGGCAAGTGGTGAAGCAGTGCCTCCTGCAGGCCAGCTTGGCTATGGCCTTTTGGCCGGGATTTGTGGTGGGGCCGGCCTGGTGGCGCTATATACAGGGCTTGCCCGGGGACCGATGGGAATTGTGGCCCCCTTGTCAGCCGTAATAACAGCTCTTGTGCCTATTTTGGCCGGTGCAGTGCTCCAGGGTCTTCCGGGCAATCTCCAGCTTGCCGGCTTTTTCCTGGCTGCTGCAGCGGTATGGTTATTGGCTTACAATCCGGCCGACAAGGGCTTGGGGCCTATGGAACTTGGTTTTTCAATGGCCGCCGGCCTGGGGTTTGGTCTTTTTTTCCTGTTTATCTCCCTGGCCGGCCGACAGTCCCTGTTTTGGCCCCTGGTGGCTGCTCGTTGCGGTTCTATTTCCCTGGTTGGCGTCGTGCTGCTGTATTGGGGATCCGGCCCCGCAGCTGTCGGTCTCAGGGGGTGGGGGCTGGTTTTAGCCCTTGTGGCAGGAATTTGCGATGCCGGGGGAAACGGCTTTTTCGTATCAGCAGCAAAGTTGGGCCGCTTGGACATGGCAGCGGTACTGGGTTCTCTCTATCCGGCTGTAACCGTAATGTTGGCCTGGTCGGTTTTGAAGGAAAACCTGAAGCTGCGCCAATGGATAGGTGTCGCAACGACCCTGGCGGCCCTGGTATGCATTGCTTATCCCGGCTCTTGAGATTGCTTTGCTTCAGGCCGGATAATCAATATTTCGAGTCGGCATATTCAACCCACCCGCCGGCTTCCACAAGAGCACGATCGAAATCATTCAACTCGAATGCAAATTCCATGCTTTTTCCCTGGCAGCTTACGGTAAGAAGGCCTGTTTGGGGATCGGCCAGGGCCTTTGCCGTTTTTGTGGAAAATTCGGCAAAGATGGTATCGATCTGTTCCGGGGCCAGTTCTACGGCCAGCATACCGCAATTGAACATGTTCTGGCGGAAGATACGGGCAAAGCTGGAGGCGATTACCAGGTGAATCTGGTTGACTTCCAGGGCCCAGGGGGCGTGTTCGCGGCTGGAACCGCAGCCGAAATTAGCCCGGGTGACTATGGCCTGTTTGTCCATAATATCAGTATGCGGGTTGAAACCTTCCAGTTTGAGGTCTTCCAACAGATAAGGCTTAAGGGCCTGACGGGAGATTTCGGTCAGATACCTGGCCGGAATGATCTCGTCGGTATTAATGTCGGATCTGTCCAGAAAGAGGATTTTGCCTCCAAAAGTTTTCATTGGTCCTCCCGGAAAAGCTCAGAGTTGGTCAGGTGGCCGGCCAGGGCACTGGCCGCGGCCGTGGCCGGGCTGACAAGGTGAATCATGCCGCCTTTTCCCATGCGTCCGTTGAAATTGCGATTGGTGGTGGCGGCGCAGACTTCACCTTCTGCCAGCACTCCGTTGCTCATTCCCAGGCAAGCGCCGCAGGTGGGGTTGGTTACGCAGGCTCCGGCCTTGATGAATGTTTCGATAAGTCCTTTTTCAAGAGCCCTGGCATATATGCCAGGTGTGGCCGGCGAGACGATCATCCTGACCGTCGGTTTTATCCGGCGGCCCTCCAGCAGACGGGCGGCAACTTCCAGGTCCTCCAGACGTCCGTTGGTGCATGAGCCAAGATAAACCTGGTCTATGGGGGTACCCTCCAGTTCCGCCACCGGCTTTACCTGGTCAGGTTTGTAACCGTAAGTACTTTGAGGACTGAGGGTTGAAACGTCATGTTCTATGCAATCAGCATAGGTTGCGTCCGGGTCGGGCGCAATGCGTGTGTATGCTTCCAGGGCTGCACCGGGCGACTGGAACCGCTCCTTGATGAAAGGCCAGAGATATTTGACGGTGGTCATGTCCGGTGCGCAGATACCGCAGGTTGCCCCGGCTTCCACCGACATGTTGGACAATGTCATGCGTTGTTCCATGCTCATGGCCTCTACCACCGGACCGCTGAACTCGATTACCCGGTCTGTGGCGCCGTTTACCCCGATACGACCGATGACAGAAAGGATTACGTCCTTGGCAAAGACCCCTTGGGGCAGGTTGCCGGTTATGTTGATACGGATGGTTTGGGGGCGTTTGAATGCACAGACTCCCTTGAGAATTCCAACTTCCAGATCGGTTGTACCCACCCCGGCCGCAAAGGCGCCGAAAGCACCATGGGTGCATGTATGGGAATCGCCCATGATTATTGTGTAGCCCGGCCTTACGAACCCCTGTTCGGGAAACAGGGCATGGCATACTCCGTTGCGTCCGATATCGAAAAAGTCTTTTATCCTGTGCCGCCGGGCCCAGCTCCGCAGGATTTTGCCCTGGGTGGCGGTCTTGGAATCCTTGGCCGGACTTACATGGTCGATGACCGCCTTGATCTTGTCAGGATCGAAAACCCTGTCCTTGCCCCGGTCGACTAGATCCATGATGGCCGGTGGAGTTGTTATTTCGTGGCAGAAGACCGCATCCAGCCTGAGGACGAAGACATCCTCGGCCGGTCGGTCCACCACGTGGGAAGCGAAGATTTTTTCGGCGGTTGTCATGCCCATTTGGTCAATTCTCCAGCTTTTCAGTTTTGCAGCCTGGTTCTAGCTTTGACCGCTATTTTCGTGGAACCACTATCCATTGATTTGTCCCCAAAGTCAAAGCCGGTTAACATCCATTACTCGTTGTCGGTCTTGAGTACCGATAAAAAAGCTGACTGGGGAATCATAACCTTGCCTACCATTTTCATTCTTTTTTTACCTTTTTTCTGTTTCTCCAGCAGCTTACGCTTACGGGTAATATCGCCTCCATAACACTTGGCGGTTACGTCCTTACGATACGGGTTGACCGTTGAGCGGGCAATTATCTTGCCGCCGACAGCACCCTGGATGGCGATTTTAAACATCTGGCGGGGAATTTCGTCTTTCAGCTTGTCACAGGCCAGTCTGGCCCGCTGGTAGGCCCGGTCTTCATGAACAAGCTGGCTTAGGGCGTCCAGCCTTTCACCGTTGATAAGGATATCGAGCTTGACAAGCCGGGTTGGGCGGTAGCCGATGATTTCGTAATCGAAACTGCCGTAACCCTGGGTGATGGATTTCAGCCGGTCGTAGAAATCATAGATTACCTCTGACAGGGGCAGTTCAAAGACCATTTCCAGCCGGTCGCTGGTAAGGTACTGGTAATTTTTGTTTACTCCGCGCCGCTCAAGACAGAGGGTCATCACCGGTCCCATGTAGCGATCCGGAGTGATTATGGTGGCCTTGATAAATGGTTCCAGGGCCTGGTCGATTGTGGTAGGGTCAGGATAGAGGGCCGGGTTATCGATGATTGTCTCGTTGCCGTCGTTCATGATCAGCTTGTAACGGACCGACGGGACGGTTAAGATCAGGGACAGCCCGTATTCTCTTTCCAGCCTTTCCTGGACCACTTCCAGGTGGAGCAGCCCTAGAAAACCGCAGCGGAATCCAAAGCCCAGGGCCGCCGAGTTGTCCTTTTCGTAGATCAGGGAAGCATCATTTAGCTTGAGCTTTTCCAGGGCTTCGGCAAGTTCTTCGTAGTCATCCGAAGCGACCGGATAGATGGAGGCAAAGACAACCGGCTTGGCCTGTTTAAAACCAGGTACAGGCTCTGTACAGGGATTTTCATTATCGGTTATGGTGTCGCCGCAGCGGGTGTCGGAAACGGTCTTGATCCCGGCTATCAGGTAACCTACCTGACCCGCTGTTAGTTTTTTGCGGGCAATTCGCTCGATTTGAAATATGCCCACTTCTTCCACCTTGTAAGTGGCGTTGTTGGACATGAAGCGAATCTTCTGCCCGGCTGCGATAGAGCCGTCGACCACCCGGAAATGGACAATGGTGCCCCGGAAAGGATCATAGTGGGAGTCGAAAATCAGGGCACGAAGGGCAGCGTCCGGATCTCCCGCAGGTGGTGGAAGCTGGGTCACAATGGCTTCCAGGACATCCGGGATACCGGTGCCTTCCTTGGCCGAAGCTAAAATGGCGGTCTCAGGATCCAGGCCCAGGTCTTCTTCGATTTGCAGTTTTGTCCGTTCGATATCGGCTGACGGCAGATCGATCTTGTTGATTACCGGAATGATTTCAAGGTCATGCTCCAGGGCCAGGTATAGGTTGGCAACTGTTTGGGCCTGGACGCCCTGGCTGGCATCTATAAGCAGAAGTGCTCCTTCGCAGGATGCCAGGGCCCGGGAAACTTCGTAGGTAAAATCCACGTGACCCGGTGTGTCGATCAGGTTGAGATAGTACTTTTTTCCGTCTTTGGCGGTGTAAGGCAGGCAGACTGTCTGGCTTTTGATGGTAATACCACGCTCGCGCTCGATGTCCATGCTGTCCAGGATCTGTTCCTTGAACTGCCTTTCCGATATTATCCCGGCAAACTGGATCAAGCGGTCCGACAGGGTCGACTTCCCGTGGTCTATATGGGCAATAATGCTGAAGTTACGTATCTGTTTCATCTAATCCCTGATGCTGGTTGTCGTCAGGCTAAAACGAGGTTGACACCTTATGTTCTTTAGAGTTATATTTTTGTTAAAATTTGCTTTAGTATCAGATTGTTTTGGAATATGTCAATGATCAAACCATAACCTATCCGGATGGATCGAACAAGCCAAAATGGATGCCAATATTCTTATCGTTGAAGACGATACAGCCGTGCGTGATGCCATGCACGAGTTTCTCCAGATGTCCGGATACGTATCATATATAGCCAGCAATGCTGAAGATGCTTTGACGATGATCGACACCCATCCCATTGACGTGGTGATTACCGACATAATGCTCACCGGCATGAACGGTCTCGAATTGACTGATCGTATCAAAAAAAACCATGATATAGATGTTATTGTGATGACCGGTTACAGCGGTGATTATTCTTATGAAGAGGCCATCAGCAAGGGGGCCAGTGATTTTGTCTTCAAGCCGGTAAGATTCGAAGAGTTGTTACTGCGTTTGCGGCGGGTGCTGAAAGAAAGGCGTCTTACCCAGGAAAAGGCCCACATGCTGGAGAGACTGAAAAGGCTTTCGATTACCGATGGGCTTACCAATTTATACAATTCGCGCTATTTTTACAGCCAGCTCAAAGGAGAGGTCGAGCGGAGCAACAGGTACAACCATTCGCTTTCTTTGCTGCTGCTGGATATCGACAATTTCAAAAAATATAATGACAGTTACGGACACCTGGAAGGTGACAAGGTTCTTGTTCGCCTGGGTAAGGTCATCAAATCCTGTCTGAGGGCCATGGATTCGGCCTATCGCTATGGTGGTGAAGAGTTTACTGTAATTTTGCCCGAGACAGAAGGAGCTGAAGCTGCCACCGTGGCCGAAAGAATCAGGGCTGCGGTGGAAGCATTGGAATTTGAGCCTATCGAGGGCGATCTGGTGAAAATAACCATCAGCGTTGGGGTGACAGAGTATGTCCGGGGAGAAGACGTAACGGTTTTTGTTCAGCGGGCCGACAAAGCAATGTATAAATCAAAAGACAAGGGCCGTAACCAGGTTTCCTGTATTTTTCCATCCAACAAGAGTACATAGATTCGTTAAAGACCTGAAAAGCTTGTAATGACTTGGGGCTTTGCAACAAGCAGACCCTCAAGGTGGCGTGTACTCAATCCGTGTTTATCGAACAACGACTTTCAGTAGAAGGTCTCCGCGTTGCCCGTCTGCTGTGGTTTTGCCCATTGACTTTAGTCGCAAAACCTGGCCTGAGCTGATTCCCGGCGGAACGTTGACCCGTATCACCTTCCTTTGAAAACCACCGGTCGGGACGTTGACCAGTTTACGGGTTCCAACCAGAGCCTCGTAAGGAGAGATAATTATGGTGCCGTAAATATTGGGGTCTGAAGCCGAAGCAGTCGGCCGGACTACCTGAAGGCGGTGTGTACGGCGTCTGGTGGTTGCCTTGCGTATTTTACGGGTCATCCCGATGCCTGGCATACTCAGGAATATTTTCAAAAAGACCATTCCAAAAATAAAGCCGCCGATGTGAGCCCACCAGGCGACACCTGCCGGTGATCCGTGACTGCCTGCGGCATTGAGAAACTGGAGCAGGAACCACAACCCAAGGAAAAAATAGGCCGGTATTTCCACGAACCACGGAAAGATAAAGATGGGAATCAGGGTCAGGATACGGGCATGGGGATAAAGCAGAAAGTAAGCGCCCATCACGCCTGCAATTGCTCCGCTGGCGCCAATGGTGGGCACGTTGGAGTGGGCGTTGACCAGCAGGTGTGAAATACCCGAAGTCAGTCCGCATAGTAAATAGAATACAAGGTAACGCACAGGCCCCAGCCTGTCTTCCACGTTGTCGCCGAAAATATACAAAGACCACATGTTGCCCAGCAGATGCAGCAATCCGCCATGCAGGAACATGAACGATAAAAATGAAAATACCTGCTGGCCAAAGGAAAAATAAGCCGCCAGTTGATCAACCGTATAACGTGCCGGGACCAGGCCGTAAATGTAAAGCATGCGGTCAAGATTCGGCCCCAGGGTCATCTCATATAGGAAGACCACGACATTGACGCCGATCAAAAAGTTATTGACCACCGGCACGTTGTTGGAAGGGGTGGTGTCGCGAATCGGGATCATACTGTTTGCCTTTTTGCCGGGGCTTGGATCAGGTTTAAGTTGCCTTTATCTGCATGCTTATATCAACGGCCGTGGCAGAGTGGGTCAAAGCTCCGCAGGAAATGAGGTCAACCCCTGTTTTTGCAAGTTCTACAATCCTGTCAAGGGTTACCCCGCCGGATACTTCAACCAGGGCCTGGCCGGCAATCATCTCCACTGCCTCGCGAATTTGTGCCAGGTCCATGTTGTCGAGCATGATAACATCGACCTTTGCCTCAAGGGCCTGCCGGACCTGTTTCAGGTTTTCGGTCTCTACTTCAATCTTAACGAGGTGGCTGGCGCTTTGGCGCAGACGCTTTACAGCCTCGGCAATACCGCCGCAGGCAGCGATATGGTTGTCTTTTACCAAGATACCGTCGAAGAGTCCCAGGCGATGGTTGCCGGCGCCTCCCATTTTTACGGCGTACTTTTCCAATACCCGCCAACCAGGTGTGGTTTTGCGGGTATCGACAAGTTTTGTCCCTTGACAGCCGTTTGCCTGCAACACTTTTACGTACTGTCTGGTCAAGGTGGCAATACCTGAAAGACGTTGCAAAAAGTTCAAAGCGCTCCGTTCAGCCTGGAGCAGTGCCTGCAAGCGCCCTGATACCGTGGCCAATGCTTGGTTTTTGGCGACCAGCTGGCCGTCGTGGTAATGAGCAACCAGGGTCGTGTGCCGGTCCAGTCGTTTAAACACTCGCAGAGCCACGTCCAGGCCGGCTAACACCATTTCCTGCTTGGCTACAAGTAATCCCTGGCCCAGGGCTTGATTGTCGATCAGGGCCTGGGTGGTTATATCGCCGGGGCCGATGTCTTCGTCCAAAGCCAGGTCTATAAGCCGATCTATGGTGTCCATGGTGGAATACCTTAGGCATTTTTTGCCGGAGTATCGGGCGCTTTTCAGGCGCCCGGGTTCATGTCAGCTTTTGCATCCTTTCCAGGGTGGCCATTAGCTTTTCCTTTCGTTGGGCCATTTGCTGGTGCCGGTCGCGGACGTTGGCTACTACTTCCCGGGGGGCTTTTTCCAGGAAACCAGCATTGGAAAGCTTTTTTTCCAGGCCCATAAGTTCTTTTCCCAACTTGCCAATTTCCTTGTTCAGGCGGGCGACTTCCTTGGCAAAGTCAACAATTCCGGCAAGTTCCACCAGGACAGTGGCCTGTCCGGCAATTGCCAAGGCCTCGGTGGCAGAACGTTGTAATTGACCGTCGACCTGCAAGGACTGGATGCGACCGAGCTCGCTGATCAGGGCTTTTTGTTCCTTCAACAGGCCGGCTGTCGCACCCTGGGCCTGGATACGAACCTGGAGCTTTTTGGCCGGTGCTATGTTCATCTCACCGCGGATATTGCGGACTGCTGTTATAACCTGGATTACCTGTTCCATCTCTGCCTGAACCTGGTCCGGGTCCCAGGTTTTTTGCAGGTAAGTCTGAGGGTTGGGGAAAGCAGCCTTCATGATCGATCCCTGTGTGCCGGGCAGTTTGTGCCAGATTTCCTCGGTGACAAAGGGAATGAAAGGATGAAGCAGGACAAGGGTGTCGTGGACCACCCGCCAAAGAGTTTGCTTGGCTGCCAGATGTCCGGGGCCTTTTTCCTTGTCGTAGAGGGCCGGCTTGGCCGCTTCAAGGTACCAGTCACAAAACTGATGCCAGACAAACCTGTAAATAGCACCGGCGGCTTCATTGAAACGGTAATCGTCAATGGCGGTTTCGACTTGTTCTGTGACTTTAGCCAGTTGTACCAGGATCCAGCGATCTGCCAAGCAAAGATTTTCTGTCTCCAGGCTGTTGTATTCCTGGTCCAGATGCATAAGCGCCAGCCTGGCCGCATTCCAGAGCTTGTTTATGAAATGACGGTAGCCTTCAACCCTTTTTTCCGAAAGTTTGATGTCCCGACCCTGGGCGGCAAAAGCTGCCAGGGTGAAGCGGAACGCATCGGTACCATAGTGGTCAATAACATCCAGAGGATCAATCACGTTGCCCTTGGACTTGCTCATTTTTTTGCCTTCTTCATCCCGGACAAGGGCATGGACGTAAACATCCCGGAAAGGAACATCGCCCATGAA
>JALVQM010000391.1 GCA_027025615.1 Desulfobacteraceae bacterium
AGCAAAAGGTGGTTGTCTTCCTTGAGCAGTCCCTGGTGGGCATGCTGCCCGGAAATACTGGCCAGGTTCCCGGTCAGGCGGGCCATGACCTGAACTGTTGCCAGCCGGTCATTGATATATATCCGGTGACGATTGTTGCGGGCCACGAGTCTGCGAACCAGCAGACAGTTTTCCTCGGGCCCCTTAAAACCCAGCTCATCAATTAAATCCGCCACCTTGCCGGCTGGGTCTATTCTGAACAAGGCCTGCACTTCGGCTGTCTCGCATCCTGTCCTGACCATTTTGGCCGAGGCCCTGCCACCCAGCAACAGGTTAACGGCATTGACTATGATAGACTTGCCAGCGCCGGTTTCACCGCTCAAGATTGTCAATCCATTGCCAAAACCAATCTGGATATCATCGATAATGGCAAAATTCCGAATAGAAAGCTCTTCCAGCATGCCAGACTCACCCAAACGAAAACCCAGTCAATCTTTATACGGGGCCATCAGCACCTGTGGCTTTTTCCCTCTGCCGGTCTTTGGTCGAACCATGCTCTGACCCGCTTTTTGCCCCACGCAGGCGGAAATTTACCTTGCGCCACATACCACCTGTGGAAAAACAACTCCAGCCCCATTTCAACCAACCCACAAGAGCCGCTGCCAGCCACAGGGACCACAGCAACATCAAAACCCGGTATGTCCAGCGGGGCAGGCTGAAAACAAGAGGCATGGGCATATGCCCATCAATGCGGTCCTGATACCACTTGAGCAAGGTAGCCGAAGAGTCGTTACCTGCAATCTGCATTTCAGGGGACGCCATCAAACCTTGCTGGATGGCCCAGTACAAAACACCCAAGGCTGCCACAGTCAACAGCACAAGACTTACCTGGAGCAGATCGAACTTCAGGCTACCTTTGTCAGGAAAACTGCGCTGTCGAGCTCCCAAGGCCAGCAGCCAACAGACCACAACAGCCGCTGCCGCCGCAGGCACCTGTGAAAGGCCGATAGCCAGCAGCATCCACTGACCCACCCCCAGGATTGTAAATCCGGTCCTCCCCAGGGCCAGTGCCACCAGGAAACAGGCCGCCAGGTAACTCCAGAAAAGCACTGCCGGTCCCATCCTGGGGCCGGCCAGCCATAAAACCCAGCGGGTGGAAGGCATGTTGATGTTAACCCGGGCGTTGACAGCTTCATGGCCCAGATCCACCTGGGGACTACGCAAAAACAAGTTCCACCTGTAGGCTTGTTGCCAAACCAGCCTGACCTTTTGACGGCCCGGATCAAGGGGTATCACAACCAGGTTGCCATCCTGAACCAATGGCAAAATTTTACCATTTTTTTCAACCGTCTGCAGGGATGCTTCCTCCGGTAATCCAACAATATGCTGACCGCCCTTACTGGAACGCAGGATCAGGTCCAATTCAGCTTCAAGCAAACGGCCGGAAGGGCGCATATCCAGCCGGCAATTGTCAATAGTCACCGTAGTACCAGTCAGAGCTTTTGGCCGGGAAACCGTGATTATGAGCTTTTCTCCAGGCCAGGGCATCCATTTGGGTCGCCAGAGCTGACGGGAATCCTGATGCTGGATAGGAGATAGTCCTTTAAAGCTAAAATGCCAAAGCGGACTTGCATCCAAAGTCCAGATTTCGGTCCAGGGTTCGGCTTCGGGGGCTTGAAGGATCAGGCGGGACGTTTTTTTGAGGGTTGAAACAAATCCGGCCCGACGCTGGGTGGCCGCCATTCGAACAACCGCTTTCCCATTTTCGGTGGCTACGGCCGGGGTTGTTATGGATTCCCCGTCAACCAGGGGAACTTTCAGGACAACCGGCTGGCCTGCCGGTGTCAAGCGTTCCACCGTAGTGCTGACCTTCCAGTCCAGTCCTAGTATCAAGCGCTTTTTTACCTGGAAAAACGGTGCCAGAACCCGGTCAGATTCCTGCCGGCCGGATGACTCGTCCTCAACAATTCTTTGAAAAACCAGAGCCCCTGATGCACGGCCACCAGGACTCAGTCCCTCGATTTTCCAGCCCGGTGCTGTAACAGTAGTGCGATGAGGTTTCATGGACAAGGGAAGCCTGACAGCATCAAGGCCGGTGACATCAGCAAGCAGGGCCATGGTATGACGACCGGCCGGAATTGCCGCCCAAAGTTTACCGCCCATGTCACAGCCCAGGGCTTCCAGTTGGGCGCCGTCGGCCAGGACCTGCTCTGGCATCCATTGATTCCTGGCAGCGGGCAACGGCACGGCTGTATCTATGGCAGCATGGATCTGCAGAAGAACCTGGAGCCGGTTGTCCCGCAAAGTGATATCCATCCTTGACAAGTCAGCGCAACGCGGAAAGCATTCGGATGGAGTCAAGAGCCTTTTTTCAAGCTCATCAAGCAGGTAGGCCGGTGGAAATCCGTTATACAAACAGGGTTCAGCTTTTTCCGCGGCCTGAAGCGATCCTCCTTGCAAAAGACCGCAAACAAGGATCACCAGAGCAATCCCGATACCGGGTTTAAGCTTTGAGAGGAATTTTCCCGGCTTGGTTACAGCCAGAATCAACAGTGCCAGTAGAGCTACCCGCAACAAAACCAATACCAGGTTGACAGCCGGTGACACCAGATAAAAATGCAAAACCTGATCCTTGCGCACCGGACCGTTCCACTTCAGGGGAAAAATCCGCCACTGCCAGTCAGGCAATCCTGGTCCTGTTGGTATAAGGGCTTCAGGATCGTATTCGTCTAACACTTTGTCGGCAACCTGCCCGGGTGCCTGCACTTTGCTCTGATCTGCCAGGGTTCTGGCGGCCTTGGTTGCAGGAGCACTTGCTGGTCGTTGTCGGAGTAAGTTTCCGCTGATCATTTCCCGTGGTTCCGGCCCGGCCTCCCGATAGGAAACAGGTGTGCCAACCTGTGCCAATTGGGGAAAAAATCCTGTTCTTACCTGATTAACCGTGAACAGAACACTCTGGACCGCCAGGACAAGAAAGGCGCCGAAAATCCAGAGTTTTGCCAATCGATGGAAAAAACCACTGCCGACCTTGTTCCTGACAGCCATGGCCGCCAGCAAGTGCAACCATACCAGCCTGGGTGAACCCGGCTCATGATAAATAAGTGTCATCGTCAACAAGGCCAACACTGCCATTCTGGGACCAAAAAGTTTGAACACCGCCATGGAAACGATCAGAACCAGGAAAAAATCTAGTAAACTCCAGCGATTCACCCAGGTTTGCGGCGGGATATCCACTCCGGTTACAGCCAATAATTGCCAACCCGGAGGCAGGTGCAGTCTGCCATGAACACGGGTGAAGTCATGATCCCACCAGTTCACCGACTGACTGGATAAAAGGCTCTCAAGGCGTATGTCAGCTTGCAGGTCCAGTCGTCCCTGGCGCAATTCAACCCCCGGCCTGCCATCCGGGCCATGCTCGGTTATCAGCCTGTCTCTTCCTCCTACAGATACCCGGCCTAATACTGCAGGAGAATTTATTGTCAAATACCACTGCTGGCTGAGACGACCGCTGATTCTATCATGCGCCGTAAAACCCGTGCCCCTGAAATCGAGCCACAAATCCCTTTCCAGCTCCAATCTGTCCGGAACCGGTTCGGCCGCTCCCCTTCTGATTTGGACAAAAACCAGCTTCCTGCCTTTGGTTAAAAGGTAGGCTGGAAACCTCTGCCATTGTTGGGGCAGGTGAGTACGGGTCGGTTCTACCAGTGAAGCTCCTTTCACCTTGACCAAACGCAGCTTGGGCCTGGCTTCAAAAGCCCACACCTCCGGGCCATAGGGCAATGCCGGGGGCTCCAGGCTGTCGACCTGGCGGGAAATGCGCGCCTCAAGGCGTATTTGCCAGGTCCCGGGCCTTAGTTGAACCTCTATCCGTCCCTCCGGATTCAAACGGGCCGGCAATACACTTTGTACCTGCATGGGCAATGCACCCATGGGCAGTACGGGGGCTAAAATCTCTTTTCGGGCAGGCCCGGACACATCCAATTTCAAGAGCGTTATCAGCCGCATGGGAATGGTATCCCGTACCAGGCGTACAACGTGTATTTGCAGGGCGCTTTTTGGAAAACGGTCTTCGGCGATTTTCTTTGTCACCCAGAGGTTGTTGTGGCGGTCAATTACCGGATGGCCAACTTTTTTACCATCAACCACCAAGTCTACCAAACCCAATTGGGCCGGAATTTTTATTATTTCAGGTTTTTTTAACCAGTAAAAACGCCCTGTGACCCGGTAAGAACCAGCCTCCAGGTAAACCGCCGGCAACCCATTACGTTCCACAACCGCCAATGTTTTACCGTCTGCCTGTACCCCCTCGGGCCACATGGACCTGTTTCCGGGAAGATGAACCCAGCCGTCTGCAAAAAGCCGCCAGTGTTGATCAAACTTCGCCCCCTGATCGTCTACTATCATAATCAGCCTGGAAGGCCACTGGCAGCGGATTGAAGTTTGATCGTCGAAATCTGAAGGACAAAGCAGTCCCTGTTTTCCATGCAATACCCATTTTTGCCAACGGGCCAACTCAGGTGGAGCACCTGTTTCCTGACCTGCCAGGCAAGGCCCAAGGGTCAATATCAGAGTTGTCAGCAGAGCAATGGTTAGCCCGAAACCAAGCTTGAACTTATTCATCTTATGAATCTTTCCACTGTTTGCCGCAGTCCTTGTTCCAGGGGCAAAGGCTTAAAACCGGCCCGGCTGGCAAGACTGCTGTCCAAAGATACGTCTGGTGCCTGGGGCTCCTGATCTTGGCATTCAGCCAGGCTTATCGGCTTGAGCCACCCGGTATCACCGCCCATTGCCGCAGCTATCAAAAGACCCATTTGATAACGGGAAACCCGTCTCAATCCTCCAAGGTGGAGCAATCCTTGCCAGTTCAGAAATTTCAGCAAAGCCCGGGCCGCACTATGTGTATCCAGAGGGCTGCGGTATTGATCGACGAAAAGGCTTACCGGACGGCAATCGGCAAGGGCTTCGATTATACGTAAAGTAAAATTACGCCTTGGTCCTGGTGCCCAGCCAAACAGCAAGGGCAGTCTGCATACGGCAGCCTCGGGAAGTCTTTCCAGGACAAGCTTTTCAGCCATGGCTTTATGCTTGCCGTAGATGTTGACCGGACTGACAGGACTGTCTTCTGAATAAGGCGCATGGTAGCCATCAAAAACAAGATCTGTCGAAACAAAAAGAAGCTTTGTCTTGATCCGGGCACAAAGCTCCGCCAGGTGAGCTGTCGCCTCCACGTTAACCTTGAAGCTGGTGTCCGGGTCCTGCCGGCATAGTTGAGGGGTACTGACCGCTGCGGCATGAATCACCGCCTTGGGCGCAATGGAGCTAAACACGCTTCGCAGCTGCTTTGGATGGGTCAAATCGCACTGAATAGAGGTTATGTGCGATGCCAAAGGGACATTGTTCAGGTATAATCCATATACCTGCCACTTACTTATGGCCTGACAGCACAGCTGCCATCCAAGAAATCCACTGGAACCGGTAATCATCAACCGGGGCAAGGCCCCCTGGATTGCACTTTCCATCTCCCTTTAACCGTCTACCAAACGATTGACGATGGTACCCACAGATTCAATGCTGCACTCCACCAAATCTCCTGCTTTCAGGGTAATGGGCGGGTCACGAAAAATTCCCACACCGGCCGGTGTCCCGGTCGAAATTACATCTCCGGGCCAAAGGGTAATATCCTGACTAATGTCTTCGATTATCTCCGCAACGGGGAAAATCATGTCAGCCGTATTCCCTTCCTGCATCAAAACCCCATTGACCCTGGTTGAAAGGTTCAGGTTCCGGATGTCTGTTATTTCGTCACGGGTCACCAAAGCCGGACCCATGGGAGCAAATGTGTCAAAAGATTTGCCACGAAACCACTGGGAATAGGCAAACTGCGCCTGTCGGGCAGACACATCATTCATAACCATGTAGCCTGCTACGTGTCCCATGGCTTGTTGCCTTGTAATCCGTTTTCCAGCTTTTCCGATTACCACCGCCAGCTCGACTTCCCAATCGACCTGCCCGTAACTTGAAGGAATAAGCACGTCATCGTAAGGTCCGTTGACCGTGTTAGGCGTTTTGCAAAAAAGCAGTGGGTGTTCAGGAAGATCGAAGCCTCCTTCGCTGGCATGCTCGGCAAAATTTTTACCCAGGCAGATAATCTTGCCCGGCATAGCTATGGGTGGTCCCAACCGGCCTGAGTATGGCCTCGGCGTAGCTTCGAAACCTCTCAGCTTTTCAAGCCATCCCTGGCTGAAAAAGTCTGCACCGATATCGGGAATCGATCGAAAATGCTCCCGGAGATCAATGATGCCGTCCGGCCGCTGCAAGCCGGGCCGTTCTTCACCTGCTGGACCGAACCTTATCAAACGCATACTCTGCTCCTGGTGGCCGACATTATAAAATCATCAGCGCCCGGGCACAATTATCCTGGACTGATCGCGCGCCTGGGATTGCTGTTGACGGCGCATTTCTTCAACCTGGCGAACGACTTCCTCAAGGGCCTTTCGCATGGCATCCGGAAATGCAGCATACGCTTCTGCCAGAGACTCTGCCTCCAGGCGGGCCTGAATAGGCAAAGGCCCTTCGGGTGACATAAGCTGGGTATGTCCGACAAAGATCTGGCTGCGGCTGGCATCATCACTGCCGTCGGGTAAGATAGGGACAAGTCTTCGGATTGATGCGGCTTTTAAGTCGGTAATCGATTCTTCCCGATACAAATTAGCTGTGTCGACGGAAAAATCGAAAAGCGCATCCTGGTTTGGAGGTGTCATTGCTAATCCTTTCTTGAAAACAGGTGGCGGCGGCCATGGACCGCTCTGTTTAAGGTTACGCATGAAACACGCTTACGACCATAGAGCTGCCACCTGTCGACAGGACCACCCATGGCATCGAACGCCGAGCCACAAAGCGGCGGCTGCTTATGCAAAACAATGATCGGCAAGGTGCTTGTGCAAAGCCGTCTGTATCTTTCACAACCGGCCCTGTTGAGAAATTATCATATCTGTTGAGCTAAACGTAAAGTAATCAGATTGTCAATCTTTGTTTGGAGATAGAACTAACAAGCCCTTTCGGTTAATGTGTCTTTGCCAATTTCTCAACTTCGTGTTACCTCAGCAGAGTGTTTCAAATTTTAAACGGCAAGCCCACAACTGATCAAATTGAGTGCTGATTGAAGGTTTGCACCTTGTTTCAAAATTATAGTAATCAATAAAACCTGTAAGGATAAAACTGCCATGTTAAGGGATTTTTTGGACGGACTGAAATATTCTTTCAAAGGCATATCTTTGGCCAGCAAAAAGCCCAAGCTTCTGGCTCTGGGAATATTGCGCCTTGTATTAATAGCAGCCATGGCAGCCATGGGAATAGCCCTGGCCCTTGCTTATCATGACCGGGCATTGGAACTTGTCTGGACCCGGCCCCAGAGTGCCTGGATTGTCTGGCTATGGTATATGGTTTCCTGGCTCTTTGCCCTTGTGTGGGCCGCCCTTGCCTCGATCGCCAGCTACCTGATAGCCCAAATTTTTTTCAGTTTGTTTATCATGGATTTGATGTCACGCATTACCGAGCAAACAACCGGGAGCACTTTGCCGGACAACAATCTTTCCTTTGGAGCTTATTTCGGCCACCTGATTCGCCAGGAAATTCCGCGCACTATTATACCGGTCATCGTCACCTTTTGTATAATGGGCATTGGCTGGTTTACCTTCCTGGCTCCAATGGTAACGCTAATAATGCCACCTGTTGCTGCAGCTTTTTTGGCCTGGGAAAGCACGGATCTTGTACCGGCTCGCAAACTTTTGCCTTTTTCAATACGCTGGGCCTTTTTCAGACGTCATTTCCCGGCACATGTTGGCTTCGGACTGCCTTTTCTGGTACCGGTTTTAAATATTGTTCTGCTTTCCTTTGCACCGGTTGGTGGAACCTTGTTGTATTTGAAACTAATTGGCCAGCAAAAGGCTTAAAAGGCTGTTTTGCTTTTGGATAAAATCTGCTATAGAAAGCTGTCACAAAATCCAGGGGATGTAGCTCAGCTGGGAGAGCGTGGCGTTCGCAACGCCAAGGTCGTGGGTTCGAATCCCATCATCTCCACCATTAAAATACAAACCGGTCTTTGGAAACCGGTTTTCCTTATGCAGGCCAGTAGCTCTAATGGTAGAGCACCGGACTCCAAATCCGGGTGTTGGGGGTTCGAGTCCCTCCTGGCCTGCCATTATTTTATACCGGATTATATCTTATCAATAACCTGCTTAAGCTGAAAAACCGAGAATGGCTTCTGGATAAAACCTTCTGCACCGGCATCCAGGATATTCTTGGCCGGACCATCCATGCCGTATCCACTGCATACGATTACTTTCAAATCCGGACGGTATTTTTTCAGCAATGGATACAGGTGGCTTCCATCCATATCCGGTAAAACAACATCCAGCAATACAAATGCTATCTTATCATTAAAAGCCTGAAGCCTGCGCAGGGCCTCTTCTCCGGTGGTAGCCTGAATCACAGGGTATCCCAATTTTTCGACAATAGCACAATCTACTTCCATCACCAGCTCTTCGTCTTCTACTATCATAACGGCACCTTCGAGACGATGTTCTTTACCATCTGGCGTGCTGCTTTGCAGAGTCGACTTTTGGAGCGCGTCCTGTACCATGGGCAAATAGATTATAACCCGGGTCCCTTTGCCGGATGACGCCTCAACACCAATCCAGCCATTGTGCTGCTTTACTATCCCGTAAGCTGCAGCCATCCCGAGACCACGCCCCTGGAACTTCGTGGTAAAAAAAGGTTCAAAAACCCGCTGGCGGGTTTCTTCGTCCATTCCCGGGCCATCGTCTTGAACTGTCAGTTTGACGTAATTTCCAGGTCTCAATCCCTCGTAGCCGGCGGTGTCTTCTTTGCGCAGGTGCACATCACGAAGACCAACGACTACTTTCCCTCTGCCCCCCAAAGCTTCTGCCGCATTGGCAAAAATAGACGCCAGAAGCTCCTGAATCTGGGCGATATCGACTCTTACCGCTGCCACTTCATCATCGAAATCCAGCTCCAATTTTATATGCGGGCCAAGAGTATGGCGCACAAGGCGCAGGGTATCCAAAAGAAGCTGCCTGGTTTCTACCAATTGGGATTTGTATTTGCCTCCCCGGGCATAGGCCAGAAGTTGGCTGGTCAGTTGGGTTAATCGCTGGCTTGCCTGAAAAATTGGTACAGTGTACTTTTTAAGCTTATCCGAAACAACTTCACTTGCCTCCAGCATCTCCAGATTGCCCAGAATAACAGCCAGGGCATTGTTAAACTGGTGGGCGACCCCACCTGCCAGGGTCGATATGGTCTGCATCCTGCGTGCCTGTTCAAGGCTGCGGGCAAGCCTCCGTGAAGCAGCCTGTATTCGCAAATTGCCACCTACGGGTAGAGCAAAGCCCAATGCCCCGGTAAAACGACCATCTTCATCGATATCGGCTACCATGTTTACCAGCACGTCCCACGTCTTGCCGTCGGATTTAACCAGACGCAAATGCCGGCTTTCGATCCTCCCGTCAGCCAGAAGGTTTGACTCCAGTTGTTTACAAACATCAGCTCCCTGCGAATTTTTAAAAAAAATATTCATCGATCGGCCAAGGACATGATTTTTTTCACATCCGGCTGTTTCCAAAAAATTCTGACTGACTTCCCTGATCTTCCATTGCTTGTCCACAGCCCAGAACATGACCGGTGCATTTTCAAAAAACTTTTTCAACAGCAATCTTTGTCTTTCCAGATTATTTTCGATTGCTTTTTCGCGGGTGACATCCCGACCACAGCCAACTGTTCCAATCATGGCGCCTGAATCATCAAAAAACGGGGCTTTGTGCACGTCCAGGACCAGGAACCTGTTACGCACCAAGCCTTGTTCCAAAAATCTGCCGGCAGCCTTGCGTTTTCTGGTAACAGCGTCTGAATCCACACAGATCTGGCCAAAAGTATGCTCAAAACCAGCCTGGCGTTCTTTGCGGGCAAAATACAGGTCGTTTTTGCCAACAGCCTGTTCAGGCCGGTCGCACTTCAAAAGCTTGTCACACATGGCCTGGTTGACAAACATGTATCTGTCCTGCATGTCTTTGGCCCAGACCAGATCAGGAATGTTGTCAGTCATCATTCGTAATAACTTGTACAAGCCGCGATAACGTGCCTCGCTCTGGTGTA
The DNA here is from genome assembly GCA_027025615.1 of Desulfobacteraceae bacterium. GTDB lineage: Bacteria > Desulfobacterota > Desulfobacteria > Desulfobacterales > Desulfosarcinaceae > JALVQM01. The sequence continues at coordinate 10,150 of JALVQM010000391.1, forward strand.
AGGCTAAATCAGATTCCATGCGCTGGAGTTCAATGGCCATCAGCCGGCTTGCCAAAACCACGGCATCCTTTTCCTGGCCATTAAATTTTCTCGGCCGGTTAAAAAAAATCCCCAGAGCGCCTGAAACACGCTTGGCGACTTTCAGGGGACAGCCAAGGTAAGCCTTGACGTTAAATTCAGTTATCAAGGGATCTTTTTGAAAAAACGGTGTGTCTTGCAGGCGACTGAGGACCACCGGCTTGTTTGCCTTGATTGTTGTGTCAAACACCAGGTTGTCACGTAATGGAAGGTAATCGGGAAAACCTTGGGGTATCCTCCATCCGCTCTTGCAAGCAAGCCGTGGAATTTTGTTGTCCAGTTCAAAACAGATTGAAAAAGCGGCCTTAAAAATTATTTGGACCTGTTTGAGGATCAACAGAAGATTTTCATCCGGATCTGCCCCCAGGTTACCAATCAGCACAATCAACTGCTCAACAACATTCGATAAAGATCCCTCAACTTTAAGGTTTTCCAATGGCCGGCGCTGATTACGCCCCTCATGATTGTGCATCCGAACTCCTTGGGGTTTGATTACCATCAGCCGCTATATTTTTGTGGCAATTTGTTTCATATTTTATCAGAGAAAATTATACGAACAAGCATTTTCTCCAT
>JALVQM010000392.1 GCA_027025615.1 Desulfobacteraceae bacterium
GTACAATATTCCTCTCGACAAAACCATCGTGCTGCACGTTGGCCACATAAAAGCTTCCAGAAACCTTGAACTATTGATAGACATTAATAATAAATTCAAGGATTGCCAGTCAGTTATTGTCGGTAGTACGGCCACACAGCAGGAGAAAGAGGTTCACAGCAAATGCACGGCAGCAAATGTAATCGTTATTAACCAGACAATTAACGCAATCGAGGAGCTCTACCAGTTAGCCGATATCTATTGCTTTCCTGTCAAACAGGACAACGGCGCCATGGAAACGCCCCTTTCCGTGCTTGAGGCAATGTCAACCAACCTGCCTGTAATAACAACTCACTTCGGTCAACTGACAGAACTTTTTAAAGAAGATGACTATTTCAGGTTTATTGACAGCATTGATGACATTACCCCTGAAATGATCGCGACACTGATATCCGATAACTGCCAAAATCGCGATAAAGTAAAGGAATTTACCTGGCAGGCAACAACCCGGAAGATTATCGACGCATGAAACCTGAAATTATTATTTATCTGTCAGGCATAGATGGCTGTGGAAAAACAACACAGGCCACGAAACTTGTAGACTCCCTGAAAGAAAGCGGAGTTTCTGCAGAATACCAGTGGCTACGCTGGGAACCATCCATTGTGGGCATTCTGAAACTGGTCAAAAGACTGCTTGGTAAAAACGCCAGACAGAGCAGCAGTGCCGCCGCAAGTAATGAAAAGGCCGACAGCAAATGGAGCAATATAAAAAAGAAATTAATGAAATCCCGCCTGTTCAGAAATATGTGGCTTAAATACGCGACTAACGATTATTACCGCGCCTATAAAAAAGCCATAAAAGACTGGCAGGCCGGTATAATTATTATGGACAGGTATATTTTTGATTTTACTGTTGATCAGTCCATCAACTTTGGTCTTCCTGTTGAAGATATGCAGAAGCTCCTGGCGTCCTCAAGCATTTCTAAAATGCACCAGCCAGACTACAATATCATTATTAACATACCAGCAGAAACAGGATACAGGCGAAAAATGGACGGTACATCGGTCAGCTACCTTCAACAACGCGAAAAACTCTACAACTCCATGCAAGGTAAAAACGTTCTTCACATTGACGGAACAAACAACATTGATGAAATACAGGCAACAATCTATAACTGGATAAAAGACAAAGTTAAGGCTGAAAATCATGGCAAATAAAGATATCGGACGTGTAATACTGATCGGCTTTGACGGCATGGATTACGAGTTAACACAGGAACTGATGGATAAAGGCCTGTTACCAAACCTGAAGAATATTGCCGACAAGGGTGGCTACAGCCCCCTGCTATCCGTATTCCCGCCAGACTCAATACCCTCATGGATTACGACATTTACCGGCATTGACCCCTCGAATCACGGCATCCTTGAACACATCAACTACCTGCTTGACGATGTTGCTGAATGCGCAATTGATACCAGCGTCTTTCATGAAAAGACTTTCTGGGATCGTATTGGCAATGAAGCAAACAAAAAAGTCTGCATCGTTAACCCTTTTATGGCTTATCCGGTCTGGCCGGTCAACGGCGTCATGGTCAGCGGCCCTGTTTTTGTTGAAGGCGAAATTGAATGTTCAGATGACAGCTACCTGCATGATAAAAAAATACCGGAAAGTATTGGCGGCATTACCAATTTCCCAAACAAATCCAATATGAAGCCGTATTATGACGAAATGGTCAGGGATACACAGGAGCAAGTGGACTTTGGTATCGATCTGCTCAGAAACAATGACATCGATTTCTTTTTCCAGACAATCGTCACAACTGACCGGGTACAGCATCATTACTGGCGGTATTGCGACAAAAATGACCCCACCTACCCCGGCCCGTCCGAGATTGACACGACCGTTCCCGACTTCTTCAAATTAACTGACGACATTGTTGGCCAATACATGGCCGAACTCAGGGATAATGATGTACTTATTATTATGAGCGATCATGGTCACGGCATGCGTTGTACGCAGGTATTCAACACAAATGAATACCTGCGCCGGAAAGGCTACCTGAAAAGCGCCGACGGCGACAAGAAACTGAGCAAGAAAATTATCATTGAAAAACTCAAGAACAAGGTTCTCAAGTTCATGAATGATAATAATCTTGAGGACTATATCAGCGTTGTGGCAAAATTCGTACCCAATGCCAAAGCGCTAAAAAAAGGCTCGCATATAACCAACTACAAAGATAGCATGGCCTATGGATCAGACTTTGCCGGCACCAATCCTTTTGGTGGAATATGCATAAACAGGGAACATGTTGAAGATTATGAAAGTTTTCGTGAACAGCTTATGGAGGAACTCAGGCAGGTTGAGCATAACGGAGAAAAGATATTTACCTGGGTTAGAAAGCGTGAAGAACTCTATCAGGGAAAACTCATAGAGCGCTACCCGGATATTCTCTATGAAATGCTGCCACAGTACGGTTCCGGCTTTTCCATGCATACGGACCTTGTCACGGTGAATCCTACGCACAAAAAGATCAGCGGCGGCCACAAGAAGAACGGCATTTTCTTCATCAACAGAACCGATCTGTGGGAAATAGATAAAAAGGAGTGCAAAATCACCAATATGTTTGAAACACTGGTATCACTCTACGGTCTTAGCGGAAACCAGGCAACAACCAGAAGCTTTCTTCGCGAAAAATAAGTGAAGAAGCGTATTAAAGTCATAACCGGTGCCCTGGCCATCTTCCTGGCCACAACGTTTTTTTCCGGCTACTTCTATCTTGTATATCAGAACAATATTGATACCGCTTCGGCAGACAGGCTGGAGGTAGAGCAAGCACTCCACAAATCGATTGACTGGGTTCTAACCAACCAGGACAGCCTGATTGAAATAAACAACCCGGTTTTATGGTGGTTTCTCGACGAAAGCGCCAGGTTAACTGGCAATGGCAAGCTTGAAAACCTTGTATCAAGATATCGAAGAGAGAAGCTGGGCAAAAATTCTGTCTGGACAGGTTACTGGGTAAGGAACCCTCCATTTACCTACATCCCAGGTATGCTTGACTCCATGGAGAAATATCAGAAATTCTTTATATACGGGATGACCTGCGACAGTGACCTGGGAGAGGAAAGTGACATAAAGGAGCAGCTTGATATTAACTTCTGTAACTGGAAACCTTATTATTCCTCCTGCAGCACACATCAGTTAATGACAATAAGAATGCTTATCTCAAGGGACTGTGGCGACATAAAACAGCTAAAACAACTGTCCACTGAACTTGAAAGAAATATCGAGACACAGATAGCTAGAGACCCCAGGATAGGTGATGTTTTTATGCAGCGCGTTCTTCTCCTCCTGGAAAACAACAAACCGGTAAAACCTGTATGGATTAAGAATATACTGAAAGAACAACGGCCGGATGGAGGCTGGGCCAACTTTTACCGCTTATTCAACATCACAGACACATGGGAATTCGGATTTGGTTATAAATATCCGGAAATACGAAAATCGCCTCAATCCAGTTTTCATACAACCGCACAGGCTATCTATCTTCTCAGTATGGTATTAAACCGCAAGCCCGAATAAGTACGATGTCTCACTAGCGTAACACGAAGAAGAAAAACAATACACAACGAAAACACTGATATTGATGCCGCA
>JALVQM010000393.1 GCA_027025615.1 Desulfobacteraceae bacterium
TCAAAGTTAAACGGCTTGTTGCTCGCTGGGCAATCTCCGGTTGGGCTGCCACTCAGGCAAGGGGCAGAAGGCGAAAACCGTTTGCCCAGGCAATCCGGATTTAACGGGGCTTTTCTTCCAGGTTGAGTCTCCAGCGCAGTTGGATTGTTTCGCTGCCTGATATTTCTCCGGAATCCAGGCCGGACTTCCATTTATGGGCCAGGGGACGGAATTTTTGCCCACCGCCGGAAGCCGAAATCCGGCTTCTGGTTTTGGAGCGCCAGGCCGGGTCCATGGGTTTTTTAAGGTCGGCGGGGACATCGCTTTCAAAGCTTACCTGCAGGCCACTGTCCAGGTCCTTGTGCCATCCGGTGTCATTTTCCCGGTAGTGGTAGAAACCGGAGCTGTCCTGGTAGCGCTCCCGGCTGGTTCCACTGCTTTTTTGAAAAAGGCGGGTCTTGACTCCCACCAGGGGAAACTGCACCCATTTTATGTACCCCTTTTTGCGGTCAACGTACACCAGGACAGCCAGCCGCCTGTTATCAAGAGCTTGCCGGGTGCTGTCGTCCAGCTTGACGTCGGCCGTTCTTTCTTCATAGTTTGTCCGGCTTGCCTGAACCAGTCCCATGCTGTCCCGGTGTTCCTCGATGGAGCTGGAGCGGTAAGTGCCGCCGCTCATCCGGACGTTGCAGGAAGTGATCCGGTATTTGAAGACGACACAGCCGGTGGCAGGATCGTCGAATTTGCGCGGCGCTTTCATGGCCGCTTTCATGGCCTTACGGGCTTCTTTGATAAGCGAGGCCTTCACGCCGGGATAGTTGGAATCGAGCTGTTGCAAAGCCCCTTTTGCCGGAGCTGGAATGTCATCACGCCAGGGTTCCAGTTTCATCCGGACGCTGACATGGCGATTCCAGCTTGCATAATTTTGCTCGAAACCGGCTGCGCCACCCTTGAATTTCTGATGCCCCTTCTTGTCTCCGTTTATTGCGAGGGTCATTACCGCGCTGCCCTTGTCACAATCCGATTCCATTTCAGGATAGATATCCAGCAAGAGGGACTTGTAGCCACTTTCCTGCTCGTCGATACCGCGGGCAACCACCAGGTAAATGGCCGAAAAATTTTCATTCTTGTGGCTCAGGCAGAACACCCTCCGGTCAAGATCGCTCCAGTCTTCATATTCACTTCTACCATCACGGTAGATGACGATGGCCTGGAGACTGATCCTGTCATCGCTTTTGAATTCCGACAGGTCCAGCCGGATTGCCGGGGCGGCCGGGCCCTGGTTGTCGTTGACGATTTTAATATAAACGGCCGAAAGAGGAAACAGGCAGACGGCCAGACCCCCGATACCGGCCTGATCCAGCTTGACCCTTTCGAACTTGTGAAAGCGGCTCAGCTTCAGCGGGCCGTCGCCGTAACGGTTGGCGGTATCGGGGAAACGCCCCTTTTCCAGGTTTTCATCCAGCACGGCAAGGACATACTTTTTCCATAGCCGTTCAAAGTCGCCGATGGTGGTGCGGACAGCCTTGACGGCTTCTTGCCCTTTTTCAATATGCTTCCATATTTCCGGGATAACAGTGCAATCGCCCGGTGACACCCGGGTAAGGTAGAAAGGGAAGATGTACCTGCCGTAAACCCCCAGGCCCGTGTTATTGTCCAGTTCCATCAATTCGTGCAGGGGCGCCTGGAAGGCAAGCTCGGTATACTCCTGCTCCGTGTTCCAGGTCTTGTCGATATAGTCTTCCGCCCAGACGGCGGTGCTTTCTCCTATCCAGTCTTCAAAACCGGTATTGAAGGCATATTGAAAGGCGTGGAACATCTCGTGGGCCAGGGTGGCGCCAAGCAACCGCTTGGTGTTGCATGCCTGCGAAGAGATGGCAATCCAGGGTACCTCTTGTTTCACCTTCTTGCCGGGCACCTTTTTCAGGTGAAGTTCGCAAAACCCATAGACTCCCGCTTCATCATCGGAAAACGTATCATGGATAAAAATCATCAATTTGTTATCACCGGCATGGGTGGTCTTGCGGCCCATGAGCCGTTCCAGCCGCTCGTAGATCTTTTTTTCTTCAAGCAGCCTCCTGGCCAGGACTATGTTCCTTTTTTCCCGCGGGGCGCCCATTATCATCACGTCGAAGCCGGTGTCGGTATGATAGGTCTCGCTGTACCAGGGCATGGCGGCCCGGGCCGTTCGGACCAGGCTGAATGGTATGCCTTTTTCGTCATCGGCGCCGGCCTCCAGCAACTTGCGGTACCAGTGGCTCTCATGGTTGGTGGGGGGCAATAAATAGGGCCGTAGTTGACTGCGGGTTTGCCGGTTCAGGCGGGGCAGGGCCTCCATGACCCGGCGCAGGTCGGCCGAGCCGCATTTCAGCCGGGCGCGGGGGCGGTAGCGCTGCGGCACCCTTGAAGGGGCGATGACCCGCAACAGGTGGTAAGTGGCGGCCTGGTTGATGTCGATGCGTTTTGCGGCCAGGTCCTGTTCCAGCAAGCGGTCCGGGCTTGGGGTCGCGGCGGTAAAAGTGACTTGCCGCTGCTCGCCGCCTACCATGGTGGCGGTAAACGTGTAGGTCTTTCCCGCCTCAAACGGGGTCTTATGGCGCAATTCAACTGACCTGTGGTCGCTTTGCCAGACCGTTTCCCACCCGCCCGGGTCCGGCTCGACCCGGAAAGAGAAAAATACCGGTTGCACCGGGTGGTTGAAGCGGACCCTGATGGGTTGATTCAAATTTTTTGTCCGGCCGTTGTTCCCGGGGAAAACAAACATCTTCAGCTTAAAGTCGTAAAAGGGACCGGTTGAATACGGCAGGCCGGCATGCAATCCGGCGTCAAACAGTTTGTTATCATCCGGCGCGGGTTTTTTGGCAGGCGAAGGCTGCCCGGAAACAGCGGCGGTCTTTCTTGCCAACTGCGCCGCTGAGGTTTTCCCCTTGTGGAAGGAAAACGCCAGGCGGTATGCCGGCGGGGGTGCAAACAGGGCGCTGTCAACCGGCCCGCCGCGAATATCGCTCAGCTCCACGAAGGTTTTTCCGATTCTGATCCGCAAGGGAAAATCAAGCTGCGGGCAGATCCAGAAAACAATGGCGTTACCGGGCGCCGCATACTTGTTGCAGGTTTTTCCGGCAACCGTCTCCCGGCCTTGGGCTTGCAACATGGGCCTGTAGGCAGGGTACAGGGAAAACCATTGCCCCCCGGCCATGTAAGGCAGCTCTTTGTACGATTTTGCCCCCGGGTCAACAGTAAAGGTCGTCTCCAGATCGGGGCGGTGGATCAGGATTACTTTTTTCCCGCGCCGGAAGGTTTCAACCCGGATCCAGTTTCCCTTGACGGTGATGGACTCCGGCGGCCGGGTGGCACCGGATTGGCGCCAGTTCCTGTCGTGGTGAACCTTGGCTGAAAATTCAGCTCCCAGGGCAACATCTGCCAGGCCCCGGCATCCAAGCCAGCAGGCAAGGAGCAGTATCACCCGTAGATAACGGCCGGCCAGCGGTGAAGCGGACAGAATCATGTTTGAGCCCTTGGCATTTTTCATTTGGCGACGCTCCCTTGGTTTTTCCGGCTTGCCCGCCTATGGGGCTTTAACGGTGATTTTAACCCTTGCCAGCGGCTTGGCGCCGTAGCCCTGGATATAGCGTACCTCGTAGGTGCCCGGTTT
>JALVQM010000394.1 GCA_027025615.1 Desulfobacteraceae bacterium
TCGAGAAGGTATATCCATTTATTGTGAAACAGGATTTCAAGGCCCTGGCCTGGAAACAGTTCCCTCGGGCAGATATGACGCAATGTTGAAAGAAAAGCTCAGTAAATGATAATGACGCAGGATATGCAGGGTTGCCCCACAGGGCATCCTGCGCCATGTCGAAACATAACGGCCGTATATCATCCACGCAAACCAGCCGATTCACCGTTTATATCAACGGCTGTTCCAGAACCATTGCAACCGGTTTGAACAGAACTTCAATAACGCCCCGTAACCGGGCTTTTACCGCCCTGTTATCTGCTGTCGCTCTCAATAAAAAACCAAATACCGGTAAAAATATCAGATTACCGCAGCTTGCTACATTATTTTCATGGGCACTATGACGGCACCGCCCCTGCTGGACTGGATTGCGGGCAAAGAACGGCTTTATCCTATGCAAATATTGCTATTCTTCATAAACTGCATCTCCAGGAAACTTCGCTTTAATATCTTCTATGGTGACATCATAAATGCCGCTGCCAACCACATAGCTGTCTCCGCCATGTTGTACCTTGACAACATAAGAAACCTTGGGAGAACTCTTTTTCTCACCTGGTTTTGGCCAGTAATATGACACCCAGCCCTCTTTTTTTTCATTAACCAACTCGTTCATGGCCGCAAAAAAGTATCTCCCTTTTGAATCACGTAGTTTACTCAGATTCCTGCCTTCAAGCTTTGGCTTGATCGGGTGCATAAGCATAACCCCATCCATATCATGGATCCAGATATAGCCTTTTCCATCACCAAACCTGAACTCACCTTTAGGATCTCTGATTTTATCAAAAGCCGCTTTTCCCTCCGCCTGAACCAAAGCGGCAGCTGCCTTGGCTTTTTGTTTGCAAAGTTCAGGAGTAAGAGCTTGTCCATAGGCGACGGATACTGAAAAAATAATTGCCAAAACAAGACCAAAAACGAGCTGATTTTTTTTCATCATTGAGAACCTCCTCATATGATATTATTTCGGTGACAGTACCGCTGTACCAGTACTGCCGCTATTATTGCTTTACTTACAGGGTATCAGACTTTGAAGCTGCTGGTGATTTCCTTCAGATCGGCAGCAAGCTCACTCAGCTCCGAGGCGTTTTCATTCACCTGAGCGCTGTTCCCGGACAATTCATTGGTAGCGGAATTAACCGCCTCAATTTCATGTGCAATTTCCTGGGCGACCGCAGCGCTCTGGGCCACATTTTCCGTTACCTCCTGTATACCGCGTGACGCCTGACCGATATTCATGGTGATTTCATTGGTATTTGCGGACTGCTCTTCAATGGCCGTGGCGACATCAGAAGTCATTACATTGATATTACCAACAATTTCGCTGACATCATTGATATCGGAAATAGTAGTGTTGGTTGAATTTTGAACATGTTCTATCTTGTTCTTGATTTCCTGGGTGGCTTCAGAGGTTTGCTTGGCAAGATCTTTGATCTCATTGGCGACCACGGCAAAACCCTTTCCCGATTCCCCGGCCCGGGCGGCCTCGATTGTCGCATTAAGAGCAAGCAGATTAATTTGTTCAGATATATCAGTTATAGTTTCGGTGACTTTGCTGATATCTTCCGCAGCATCGCCGAGTTTCTGCATTTTACCACACGTTATTCCCATACGGTCTACAGCTTCTTCGGTAATCTTGCTGGTAGCATCTGTCTTGTCTGTTATTTCAGCTATTGTATTTGTCATCTCTTCCGAGGCTGCCACCACCATGTTTACATTAGTCGATGCTTCTTCAGTAGCCGCGGCAACTGAAGTCATATTGTTGCTCATCTGATCAGCAGCATCGGCAACGGCAGATATTCTCTCAGATAAATGACGGGCTGTGTCGGCAAGACTTGCAGCTATAGTTGTAAGATTTGTGGAAGAACCATTCAGGGTTTCCACCCCGTCAGAAAGTTGGCCGAACATTGTTCCGAGCTGATCGGCCATCAAATTCAACGCCCTGGCCAGCGCCGTCAATTCATTTTTTTCCGCATCATCCATCCGTCCTGTCAGGTCTCCTGCGGCCATCTTTTCCGACAGACCAACAGCAGCAGCCAATGGCTTGATAATAGCCCTGGTAGTGGTGTAACCCAGAAAAACAGCGATTATCACAGAACACACCATGATTAACGTAACCAACTTGGCGGCAAAACGTTTAATCCGCAAAGATTTCTCTATAGCCGTGTTCATTTCGACATTGGCACGATCCTGCAATTGTTCGCCAAGCGCTACCAATTTCTGCACCACAACACCCATAGAAGCTACAGTTTTGTTTTCTTCCTCCTGCAGCGTCACGATTTTATCCCTGGCATATTGTTGAATATTTTTTACTTTTTTCAAAAAAGCGAAAGATTTTCTATCCAGTTGAACAATTAATTTCATCTGTTCTTGTTCACTTAAAGACGAGCTTGTGAGCCTGGCAGCTATTTCATGTATTTGTGCATGGCTTTTCAACAGTGATTTGACCAGCTCATTTAATTTTTTATCCTCTGTTTGAAACGATGGATACCAGGAACCGAAAAAGCATTTTTTCGGATCCAGCTGTACTTCAACGGGGAGATCAAATTCAATGGAGTTTTTCAGGCTCTCAACCCAATGTTTGTGCCGTACTTCCACTTCAAGAAAAAAAGTGTAAACATTGTAAGTAACAGTCTTGCCCTCAAAGGTATGAGAAAATTCATAGGAAATTTTTTTATTATGCCTGTTGATTACCTTTAGAGACTGATCTTTGACCAGACCCATGGTTGATCGAATATTGTGGGCGATATCCAGCATCTCTGGGCTGCCCTTGGGCACAGAGAGACCTGCACTTAACTGAGAAAAGCGGACTCCAGCAGGCCTGTTATTAAACTCTGCACCTTTATTTCCCTGCTCAATTATTGATACCAGCTTGTCAAAATCAGCAAAATCAGACTTAATAGTATTTTGTATCTTTTTCAAATTGCGATTATCAATCAAATACAATTCATTATCACTGACAATTTTTTGGGCAAGATAAATAATCCTGGCAGCAACATCTTTAAATGGCAGTTTTTCTTCAATAACAACTTTCTGATTAGCTGTTATCTTATTTATCATATAAAGTCCTGTACCACCGGTAATCAAAACAACCAACGACAAGATAGCAAAACAAAGGATCAGCTTGTTGTTTCGAATAGACATACAATCTCCTTCACATTTTTGTAAAAAGACTAAGATGGGTCGTTGCGGGCGTCCCGCTTTTGGAATCTCTCTGCGGTTGATTAGTCTGCGGCCGGTCACGCCTGCACGAACCGGCAGAACGTAGAACCGCTGAGCTTGAACAGCGCTCGAATGTATAAAAACAAATAGTTGCAAATCCAGAGACTATTAATACCCATGCGCGGTCGATCAAGAGTCGGTAGGCATTCCTGTTTTTTCAGGGCTATCTGTACAATAATTATGCGTTCTGCAAAAAAAAGCAAATATGATAACCATCAAAACTTAAAAAAAGTATTTTGTCTGCTTTTGTTACGCTCAAGCGAGCTGTAGAGAAATGTTTCGCAATGAGCTGAAAGCTGGTATAAACATCATCGCAAGTGTTCAGGGGCACCGTACCTTCTATCCCGGCAATAAAGGTTTTGCTATAG
>JALVQM010000395.1 GCA_027025615.1 Desulfobacteraceae bacterium
ATCACATGCAAACAACTTTTCGAAAAGCCCGACACATCACCAACGTTTCCGGCAAGTAACCCTCAGCAAGAAACTGAAGACAACAGAGTAACACTATGACACAAATTCCTACCGACACCTTCTCTGCTTCTCCGATAGGTATGGGAGAGAGAACGGAAAATCAGGAGGTTTCGCATGGGAATAAACGAGTTCTTTGACGCAATCGCCAAGGTTGTCGATCGGTTTGCCGAAGAAATTGGAGAGGAATTGCGGGAAAAGGAACCAAAAATCGGACGAGGTCCGAAAGTAGAACCTGAGAATTCAGAGAAAAATTCTCCAAAAGAAGCGTTTTTTCACCCCGATTTCCCGAAAACCGGGTGATGGCCAGGTGAGCCGACGGCGACAAGAAACGCCGCAACCACCTGCCACAAAAAGAAAAACGAACCTTCCGACATGCCATTTGCGGCAATCGGACCGGTTCGTCTTGGATTCAATGGTGGAGGCGGCGGGAGTCGAACCCGCGTCCGAAAACATTCCACACTGACGTCTACATACTTAGTCTGGTATTAGAAGTTCGCCAGTCCGGTTGCCCACCAGACGCGGCAACGGAGTGGCTAGCCCGCTGAAAGTTCGCCCACGGCGGTGCGGGCAACCGTCGCAAGCTATCCTGCTAGTCGACGCCCTGGCCGGAACTGCAGGAAAGTTCCGGAAGGACGGCAGCCGCATTAAGCGGCTACGGCATATTCATAATCATCTGCGATTATGTTTAATTCCCACCGATTTTACGAGCCGGCGGAAGACTCGGTATGCAGTCAGTGCTTCATTGTCCCCGTCGAAGCCGTTTCGCCCCCACAAAAGGAAAGATAAAGACCGGCGCAGATGCCGATATGCCCTGTAGTTTTATAAAAATAACTCCCGCTAGGGGCAAAGTCAACGCATTTGCAGGTCCATTTTATTTATATTGTTTACGCTGCCTGTCAAGGTCGCGTTTTTCATCCCGCCGGCGGATGGCCTCTCTTTTGTCGTGTTTGCGCTTGCCCTTTGCCAGGGCCAGGGTCAGCTTGGCCCTGCCGTCTCGAAAATAGATCTGCAAGGGAATCAGGGTATAACCACGCTCGTTGAGTTTGCCGTACAGGCGCTTGATTTCGTATTTGTGCATCAGCAGCTTGCGGGGCCGCAACGGTTCGTGGTTATTGTAGTAGGCAAAAGGGTAGGGGCCGATGTGCATCTGGTAGACCCACAGCTCGCCGTTTTTAATTCGGGCATAAGAGTCCTTGAGGTTGACCCGGCCCTGGCGCAGGGATTTTACCTCGGTGCCCAGCAGGACCAGGCCGGCCTCGAACTTGTCAACTATGTGAAAGTCGTGCCGGGCCTTGCGGTTTTCGGCTATGATCTTGATGTGTTCAGACATCAGATGACTCCGGCCTCCTTCCCATTGTCAATGATTTCATCAAGCATGTCGCCGTATTCTTTACGAATCATGCTTTCAACTTCTTCGGCCGAGCCCTGTTCCAGCAACATGTTCTTGAAGGCGCGGGCCTGGCGGCTGTCCAGCCTGCGGATTATTTTTTTGACGACCGGAATCGAACCCGGATTCATGCTCAGTTCCCTTATGCCCAGCCCGATCAAAAAGGGCGTGCACAGGGGATCACTGGCCATCTCGCCGCACATGTAAACCGGGATGTGGTTGGCGTGGGCTGCCTGGCAGACCATGTCGAGCAGTTTCAGCACCGGTGGCTTCAGGTGACTGTACAAGTGAGCCACCAGCCGGTTGCCCCGGTCGATAGCCATTGAGTACTGGATCAGGTCATTGGTGCCGATACTGAAAAAATCGACTTCCCTGGCAAACCGGTCTGCCATGATGACCGTTGAGGGGACCTCTATCATCAGACCCAGGGGCAGATCCGGGTTGAACTCAACTCCGTCTTTTTCCAGGGAGGCGGCCGCTTCTTCCAGCAGCTGGCGGGTGGCTATGATTTCTTCCAGGCAGGATATCATTGGCACCAGGATTCTGACGTTGCCGTAGACGGCGGCCCGCATGATGGCCCGGAGCTGGGTTTTGAAGACTTCCGGTTTCCGGAGGCAATAGCGGATGGCCCGCAGCCCCAGGGCCGGGTTGGCTTCGTATTCTCCATTTGTGTAGGCTAACGCCTTGTCGCCGTTGATATCCAGGGTGCGAATGGTAACCGGCTTGTCCGGCATGACATCGACCACGTCCTTGTACTTTTCGTACATTTCGTCTTCGCTGGGAAAGCTCTTGCGGGCCAGGTACTGGAACTCGGTGCGATACAGGCCGATGCCGTCACCGCCGTAGTCGATTACCGAAACAACTTCTTCCGGCAGTTCGATGTTGCCCATTACCTCCAGGCGCACGCCGTCGGTGGTTTCGGCTACCACACGGCTTTCCCGGGCCATGCGCGCCCTGCGGGCTTCGTAAAGAGACATCTTGTTGCTGGCATCAAGCAAAGTCTTTTCACTGGGGTTGACCACTACCACTCCGGCAGTACCATCAACGATGATAATGTCGTCGTTATGGATGATCTTGGTGGCATTTTCTATACCCAGAACCGCGGGTATCTGCAGGCTGCGGGCGATGATGCTGGTGTGGGAGGTGCGGCCTCCGCGGGCGGTTACAAAACCCATGATCCACTCCAGCTGGATCTGGCTGGTTTCAGCCGGAGTAAGGTCACTGGCCACCAGGATGACCCGCTTTTCGATTTTGCCTATGTCGATCCGTTCATCACCTGTCAAATGATCCATGATCCGCTCGGACACGTGAACGATATCCACTGCCCGGGCCTTGAGATAGGGATCGGACATGCTTTCAAACATGTTCCTTAAACGGTCGACCGTTTTTTTAAGCGCCCAGTCGGCATTTACCTGTTCTTTTTCAATGATCTCAATGGTGCGCCCATAAAGCATTTTGTCCTTCAAAAGGATCAGGTGGGATTCCAGGATCCGGGCATGATCCCGCAATTCTTCAGGGGTGTCGGCCAGAATATTGTGCAGCTCGTCCTTGGCTTTTTGGACCGCTTCCTTGAAGCGGTTCATCTCAGCTTCCAGTTTGTCGGCTGCGAGTCTGTATTTGCGCACCACGTCTACACCGCCCTTGTCCACCAGGTATGCTTTGCCTATGCAGATGCCTGGAGATCCGCCTATTCCGCGCAGCACGATCTCATGCTCAGGCTGTTTAGAAGACATCGTTGGTTTCTCCAAATCCGTCTTTGATATAAGTTGCCATTTCTTCCAGGACCCAGGTATCGGCCGGATCATCTGCCAGGAGGGTAACTTCTGTCCCGGGGCCGCATACAAGGGTCAACATGTCCATGATGTCCCGCGCGTCAGCCCTTTGCCCGTCCTTGTCAAGCCAGATGGAGCCGCTGGCCTTGGATGCAATCCGGGCCAGGCCGGCGGCCGAACGTGCATGCAGGCCCATTTGGTTGACTATTTGGACCCGGCGCCAGGCACCGGGCTGTGTTTGGGTCATGGACCAATTTCCCTTAGCCTCAAAAGGCCGCTGAAAAACACTTGCTGCTCATACTGAAACCAGACCAGGATCAAGCAGTAACAACAGCAGACGACCCGCGGCCGGCAAAATTCCCCGGGCATTGCTCCAGATTCAGCAAGCGCAATGGTTATTCAGC
>JALVQM010000396.1:0-3235 GCA_027025615.1 Desulfobacteraceae bacterium
TCAAGGGTAAATCCACCGACATTTCTTTTGCTTTTCACCTTATCATGATTACTGTTGTACTCCACCCCCAACAGCAGGCGATGATCCAGCCGGGCGGTTGTGAGATCACCGATCAGCTCCAGCTTGACGCTTTCCTGCCGGTAGGCATCCTTGACCAGCCGGTAATATCCCGCCAGCGCTGACTCATTTTTTTTGTAGTAAAAACCCGCGAGGATGTCGTTCCGCCGGGTGGTGAAATGACTGATGGCAGCGCGCAACTCTATCCGCTTGCCAAAACGGTGCTGCCAGTACAGTCCCACCCGCCCGAAATGTCTGTCCGACCTGGCTTGCGGAAAGACGTAAGAGCTGTCGTAGAGGATCCTGCCCTGGGTATAGACCGTACCAAAATAGTAGGGCTGTTTGTCATAAGAGCGCTCGGTCTCCAGTCTGAGTGAACCGTATTGCGAATAGTGCCACTGCAGGGAGGGGAAGACAGTCCAGCGCCGCTTCTCCACATTGTCATAGATGGAGCTGTCTCCGTCCTGAGCAGCCACGATCAGACGGTAATGAAGATTACGGGTCGTGCCAACCGGGCCGGTAGTGTCCAGCACGTTACGTAAAAACCGGTCACTGCCCAGAGTCAGACGGAAGCGGGTCAAGGGTTGTGAACGCGGACGCAGGGAGATGTAGTTCAGTGTTGCGCCGGGTGTTCCGGATCCGTAGAGAACCGAGCCATGGCCCTTGAGGATCTCCACCCGCTCCACCGTCGCAAGATCCCTGATAAAAAACTGTCCGTTATCACGGTGCCCGTTGAAAAATAGATCGCCTTTGCTGTGAAAACCGCGTGTCGAAAAAGCTGTACTGTAACCCGCCAAACTGCTGGAGGGTGATACCCCCGGGAGCCAGAAAAGCACATTCTCCACTCTATCGGCAGCGTTATCCCCAATGAGAGCCTGGTCAATGACATTAATCGATTGCGTGGAGTCCATCCGGTCGATATCGCCGACAGAGCCTGTTGAAGTAGTCATACCCAGCATCCCCCTGCTGGCGTTCACCACCACTTCTGGAAGTGTCAGGCTGTAATAATGATCGGGAGGGTTGTCTGCTTCTTGCGCATACAGCGGACCCAAAAGCGCGCAGTAGTGCAGCGTGAAAACTATGCTTCGTTTCATAGCGCCACAACCTGCACCAGACAGGACAGGCCCTCATGCTTCGGGAAGCAGAATACCCCGTTTTCATCCACCATCTTCCAGTAGGAGATAGTGGAGCAGGGAAAAGGTGGTGCAGTGAAATCGACACTCAATCGGATGGACTCACCGGGGCAGGTATGGGGAATGGCTAGTTCTGGTTGGGCAGGGATCAGACCGCGTTGTTGGGCCGGAGATTGGAATGTACTATTTTTTCCGATCGACCGGTCGGATTTCATATGCAGATCCAGTTGTCCATCGACGCATATGAGCCGCCTTCTTTTCCAGGCCTGTTGACCAGTATTCTGAATCTCCCACACCTTGGTAAATTTTGCATTGACGCTGACAATAGAGTTGTCGGGACAGGTAACATCGCCAAGAAAACCAACCGCATCACCCGATCTTCCGGCAGGTAGTTGAGCGGCGTTACGAAATTCCCAACTATCGAACAGCTTTCTCAATAACAGAAGTGGGTGGGTATGGAGCGCCCTGGCCAGCCGGATAATAGTCGAAAGTTCCGGTTGTTGAACATCCCCGCGAAGCAGCTTGTAAATGCACTCACGGGAAAGAGCGGTTTTCCTGGACAGCTCACTGATGCAGATTCCCTGTTGCTGAATGAGGTCTTTAAGAAAAAGCCCGAGATTATAGGACGACATGACATCCCCTCCCTGTATCAGCAAATTATATTTTATTGCAATAATTGTCAACTGCTATTGACACTATGGGGTGTATATTTTTTCTATCTGGGAGTGTAAGCATAAGCCACCTGCTTTTCAGACTGATTCCAAAATGTACTGTCAATTTTGCTTTTTTTAACGGAGGGGAAATAGTGAACGTTAAACATTTGTTGTTCATAGCTTGCACAGGGTTCCTGTGCTGTTTTTTTGCTACGGCGTCGGCGGAATTATTGATTAATTCGGGGGCGAACAGTAAAGAGGGAAAGGGTGGTTTGGTTGGTGCTAACACTTTTAGCGGGCATGGCATGAAGGTGGAGATGTCAGATCCTCCCGGTTTTGAAAAAAATATTCTACTGCAAACAGTGCGTCCAGCACGTACCTTTTCCGATTCTGGATCTAATGAAGGGCTCGATGATTCTGGTTTTCCAGGAGAATGGCTTGTTGCAGAAGTATCTACAACCAAGAGGGGCTTGTTTGGTACACCTGACTCTGTTGTAGGCCACCAGGAGCAAACGAAGGAGTGGCAGGCCAGGACGCTTCGAACAATGGGGATCACGGAGCTGTCCGGCGGAGCGCTGATGGTGCTTGGCGGACTGGCGCTGATCAGCGATAGCGGTATCGCGGGGGTAGTAATGGGCGGAATAGGCGCTTTTTGGGCTTACATCGGATACACAGATTTGATGGCGGCAAAACGCTTTTTCTATCCTGACCCACTGTTGTCCAAAAACAGGCAGGATGACGAATACGATTTTGGCGACCTAGAAAAGTCTGATGATATTGCGTCGTTGATTCATATTAACAAGACGTTTTGATTTGGCAGATCATGTACGAACCATATGGGAAGATTTACAGGTCGCTATGAAGGCCGATCTCATGAGCAAAAGCTCATCTCGACCTGGGTGATCGCGCCGTTTGGTCGGATAGCTGCAGAAAAATAAGACCGGTCTGGCTAAATGAAATATCGCAGGAGTACAAGGATTTATACCGTAACTTTTGGGAGGATGCTATGACACGTACAAAGGGGATCGCGGTATCTATTTGTTTGGGGATAGTAGTATGCATTTCAACTGCCTGTGGGGGCGGTGGAGGCTCCGGGGGAGATCCAGATGGAGAAACAGCCACCGGCTATTTCAAGGACAGCAACGTCTCGGGTCTGGGCTACCAATCGGGCGGCTTTAGCGGCATTACCGGAGAAAATGGCAGTTTCAAATATAAAACAGGTAGCACCGTCCGTTTCTTCGTGGGAAATGTCGTTTTGGGCGAGACGACAGGTAAATCCGTCATAACCCCGGTCGATCTCGTCCCCGGAGGAAGTCTCGCTTCAGATCAGGTGAGAAGAGTGGTTCAGTTCCTTATGACCATGGATAAAGACGGAAATCCGGACAACGGCAT
>JALVQM010000396.1:3245-3602 GCA_027025615.1 Desulfobacteraceae bacterium
CCTCTTTACATATGCAATCCACCTTGCATTGTGTCTATTCAGGCGCTTACAAGGGAACGTTTCAAGGAGGTGCTTCAGGCGTTTTTGGGATGATGGTAGATGCCAGAAACGGCAGCATATCAGGGGTGGCATTTAGCGAAGATGAGTATGTCGAGATGAATGGAAGCATCTACACGTACGGAAATAAGCCGGTTTTTGGAATGGAGGAGAGCTTCAGCGGAACGGCTTTTGGCGGAAAATTCACTACTCCGGACAGAATCTCCGGTAAATGGCAGAGCACCTCCTACTCTGTCTCCGGTTCCTTTACTGGTAGTCGTGTGGGTGGCGCATTGAATGCAGCATACCGGTTTACGGGCA
>JALVQM010000397.1 GCA_027025615.1 Desulfobacteraceae bacterium
GGCATGGCTGCCCAGAGCATTATAACAGGCCGGGCACAAACGTTGAGTTCTGGCTGGCAAAAATATCCGGCACCAAAAAACGGGATCAGCAGGTCAACAAAAAACTCAAAGAAGATGGCTGGCGGGTCATACGTTTCTGGGAGCATGACATAAAAGATAATCTGGATTATTGCGTGTCCACTATTGCCGGATATCTTGATATGACCTGAGGCTGACCTATAAAGTCACCAGTCCGCCACGGGTTCCATGGGCTGCCAGCCAACGCATTATCTCCATGAATAATTGTTCTCTTATCCGGCCAACCCCTTTTCCCAGGTTATCAGCAACCTGCTTTTCAGGGATTGATACCTGCATATTGGCATTGACGGCCAAAACAAACTCATCATCACCATTTGACAATTCCGGACTGAGGAAAACATAATCGCCCTTTAGTTCACCAGTAATTCTCTTTTTCTTTTTTCTGTCAATACGATACAGATGTTCTTTATGTTTGACAGGAACATGGCAACAAACAACAAATCTGCGCCAAATGACTTTGTTGTTGGAATGATCACATGGGGGCGTTATATCAAGCAAAATCAATTTGCATCCATTTGAAATATCCTTTTTGGAGTCATAACCTGCAACACCTTCTTCAAAATCAAGAAAGTTACCTCGAATACATTTCCCTACATATTTTTCATTTGTTATATGTGGTAATACTTTTTGTTCTGTACCAACTGGGTATGGAAACAAGCAGCCCGGTCCTGTTTTATCATGTTGAAAAGGATCAAAATGCAGCATCCCATTAACTTGTCGTTTCCATGACGCAAGTTCATCCTCAGCATCACCGGATACTATACACCTGCAATCAACCGCCGCATCAATGACACACTTCCCTGAGTTGGCATGGCCAAGGCGATCTTTGAGCAAACCTGAAAGCACTGAATACATGGGACTGGAAATATCATCATCGCTTTTAAGCTGTTTTCCCTGTTCTGCCTGGGCGAGACACCACAATAAACAACCAAGATTTTTTTCAAAATCATTGTGTGATTCCATACTTTCAGCGACCTTGCCAAGTTGATGCAATACTGATGAAGAAGCTTTTTGTATCAGACCTTCCCAAGTCGCAAGACAGTGCAAGGTTGATATCCGTTCCAGGTTCTCCAGGACTTTTCCTTTAATTTTTTCCTCCTGACCATCCCCGGTCAGCAAATCATTTTTGTCCATACGGGCAAATGTCACAGGCTTTAATCCTTCAGGGAGTCTGTTCCGCAGGTGCTCATACAGTTCCTGGGCTTTGTTGTCGTGTGTACTCCAGGTAACAAGCCCCCATGGTCCATTCATATCATCAAGCAGGGTTTTTATAGTTTGTTCGGCAGGAGTAAACAAGTGTGCGCCAGCCCCTTCCATCCCATCACCAGTGAGATTAATATCAAGAAAAACAGTTCTTATCCCATGATGCTTTCCGTAGATACCATTTAACAGATCTTCTTCTGAGTATTGGACAAATAAAACCTGCCAACCATTTCGCCAAAGTATTTCAGCAATGCATTGGCCATCATCCTTATTATCATCAATTACTAGAATTCCCATTTTTGCAAAGCTCATTTTTTTCCTCCCGGGAAAACCATTGCCACCACTGCCCCGATACATCGTTTTGGAATATCCACATCATTGTTTTCCGGGAAGGCCAAACGTCCTTTATTCGCTTTCATGGCCATGTCGGCATAATACAATCCCAATCCCATCCCTTCTTCCTTACGGGTAAAAAAAGGGCGAATAATCTCTTCAGGTAAATCCTGAAAACCGGGTCCACTGTCTGCAACTAATATTGAGGGACCTTCAAGATCGTGACTTGGTCCAATCCATATACAAGTCTTGTTGTCGCCACCAGTTCTGCTGATTTTAATCCAATGAATTGCATTATCAATAATATTGGTCAGTGCGGCCATAAGCATTCGTCTGGCACCTTTCACTGTAAAATCTTTCTCCGGAAGATTGTCAAATCCATTTACCAGTTCAATCTTATGATATTCAAATCGTGAAATGGTGGCAAAAAGTGCATGGTTAACAAGAGTGGAGGCTTTAAAAGACTCAGGTTTATTTTGTTTGATAAGGAATGCTGCACCCTTGAACAGATTAACCAGATTCTCCGACATACTCTGTAATTCTTCAACGGGTTTATTCTGAGCCAAAGCATCATGCAGGCCGCGTATTCCCCTTTCTAGTTCATGAAAGACCATTGCCAGCCCCATTCCAGCTCCTACCGCAGTCATCAGGGTGTCTCTGGCCTCAATATATGTTTTTTCTACGCGGTCAACATAAGATCCAAGGGTGTCGGTCAACCCCTCCTGAAGAACTTTTTTTCTTAATCTGTCAATTGCCTCTTCCGGGCCCTGGAAATGTGATTTGCGCTCTTCTTTTGTCAGTTTGAAACAATCCCTTATGATACGTTTGTCTTTTTGACGTTCTGCCTCAAATGTTGTCAGGGCACAGGTTACGGCATAACGAAATTCCTCATAAGTTTGATCTTCAACAAATCCCTCCCGGTTAGTTTTCTCAATTAACTTACTGCTTGAGGCAAGATCCAAATGAATTTCACCCAGAAACAAATTATTGCTCAGTCTTCTAGTTGGTGTCTGTACCCTCCTGGCATCCAGAGCCAGCCAGTCATTTCCAGGTTCACCATAATCATAGACCCGCATGCCATCCCTGTAGACCCGCATTCCACCCTGTTGTTTAAGAAATTTTGCCAGGGCCGAGGAGTCAGGCATGTACCGGGCCTTGAGTTCCCCGTCCAAATCAAACACAACCAGTTGGCCGAGAATTGGGCCAATACCAAGTTTTTCAAGTGAAACCGCCTCTGATCTTTTTTTCCTGCGTGCCCAGGATCCGCCAGAGGTTGGAGGCATCATGCTGAAAAATTCACAGGTGGGATCATTCTCACGTTTTATTTTCCGTGGTTTAATTTCATGCCGAAAGTCAGCCTGCAGGCCGGGAAAAGGGGTATAGCGATATTCCCATTGAAATCCGTCGTCATCAAGAAGAAAGTCAAAATAAAACAAGATATATTGCTCTGCTTTTTCTGGTGAAAACATCCCGGCCAGCCAATCCCCGGGATCCGGCTTAAGTTCGAAATTCACCACAAAAGGATCATCGCTTTTGTATGGAGAAACCATGGCATTGACAGAACGGTGTAATCTGCGGATATCACCACGTTTCCATCGTTGCCTGATATCCTTGATTCGAATGAGTGTACCGGTTTTTTCTCCTTTAAATATTTTCGGTTCTCTGGATATCACCTCTAAAGGAACTTCTGAAAGGTAGCGGTATTTTTTTAGAATATCCCAATTTATGGTTACCTTGTATTCCGGTTCATTTTTTCTGCGGGTGATTAATGTTATTCTGTTGCCGAGCTTTTGAACGGCAAATCGGCCCACGCCCTTTTCTCCTACAGGCAAACGGTTAAATTTGGTGGTTCGCTCCCCTTTACTTCGTTTAACAGCCTTGTGGTCAGATGCCGGTTCCAGCCAGACGTGGAGAATGGTGTCGAGATCCATACCCTCACCACTGTCGTGTATTTCAAGAGATGCGTTATCC
>JALVQM010000398.1 GCA_027025615.1 Desulfobacteraceae bacterium
ATGCGGAGAATTTTCAACTGCCTTGCCGTACCATCTTAAGGCTTCCTGGTACTGTCCAAGCCCCTCGAAAGCAAAGCCCAACTGAGCCATGGGAACGGAGTCACACAACCCTGTTTCAATAGCTTTTAAGTATAGTTCAACCGCCTGCCTGAGCCGGCCGCTTGAATGAAGGGCGTTGGCCCTTTTTACCAGGCCTGCAACAGCTTCAATACCTGGTCTTTTTTCGCTTTTTCCGTTCAGCAGCATGGCAACTGTGATAAAGGCCTGTCAGGACCGGTCGATCCTGGTGAAAAAATAAGAGGATTGCACTGTATTGCTCCTGAAGCTGCAGGCAGTTCCAGTTCTCGGCGCAAGGTAAGTTCCAGCGCATAAACCAAGGCATGAATGTCATCACTTTCACCGCTTTTAATGTTTGCGCTGGGATACATGTAGTAACGATGCTGCAGAATGTCTGCAATCGGAAGTATACAGGGATTTACGTAAGCATTGGAAAACATCTCGAGCACAAGTGATCCGGATGGCATGAAAAGGCTGTGGGTCATTCCTGCGCCGTGGGGTCCCAGCAGGCACTGAGCTTTTGCCGCCAGCCCAACCTGCTGTCTTAAAGACAGTTTTTCCATGACAACTTTGTGGAAACCAAAACGTCCAAGCACCTGTAGCAGTTCATTCTCATTTGTAACCCGGCGCCCCTCGGAAGCCTGCTCACGGGAGATGTAAAGCCGCACGGGCCCCTGGAAATATTCAGCTCCTGCCAGCATCCTGCGACGGAGTTCCATCAGCAATCCAGGGTACCGGCGAAGGCTGTAATATCCGTCGATGGGTTTGACGACAAACAATTGTTCCAACCACCAGGCCTTTCCATCATAAGGCAGGACCCGCTCTTGTTCCAGGCCCAACATTGAAAGTGATTCCAGAACAAAGCGTGTTTGCGGCAAATCCGGTGGAACGATAACATAACCTTCAAACCCTGCCAGCTGGGCCAAAACAAGTTTTACCAGGCTTTCCATGGTCCAGTGCCAGAAATTGTATGAACGATAGCCATGCAAGGCAAGGAAACAGCCCCGGCGCAAGCTGCCGGCCTCGACTTTGAACTGGTTCCATGTTTGGGCAAACCTGGGGCCGCTTGCAAAATCTGGAATCACTTTGCCGTCTTCAAGGTCCAGGGCATGCAGCCTTGGCCCGGGCGCCGCCCAAACCGTTAAAGGCCCAATGAGACACGCAGAATTGACCGTAGCTGTCCAGGCACCGGACGCATTTGATGGATGGACTGTTGCGGTCCTTTTCAGCCGCCCTTGATCCGGCCAGTCCAAAAGAAACCTGTCAAGGTCTAATTTCATGCCTGTTCAGCTCCTCACGGGATTGCAATCAATTACAACTTTCAAGCAGCCTCACATGTTGAGCCATCTTTGCCAGGCCTGCCTTTTCCATGCGCTTTGTAAAATCAATGACAGCCTCTTGCCAGACAGGCCGGGTGATTCTTTCTGCAAGTCTGGCGGCTCTTTGAAAGGCTGCCTCGGATTTTCCGGCAGCAGCCATGCAGACTATCAACTGGAACTCTGCAGCCAGGTAGTCCGGGTACTTCCGGGTCAGAACCTCCAGAATTTCCAGAGCTTCACCAGCTTTTGCCTGCATCAACAATCCTATTGCCAGGTTGAAATGAGCTTCTTTGCAGTCTTTATCCAGATCAATGGCACGGGTGGCAAATTCTACCGTTTTATCATAACGTTGCATATTCCAATACGCACCGGCAAGGTTGACACAGGCTTCTGTCCAATCCGGTCTTAAGGCCAATAAAGCCGACCACAATTCCACAGCCTGTTCCCATTTTTCAAGCTCGGCTGCCTGGACAGCAAGCTCCCGCAGGGCAGCCGGATCCCGCCTCATTTTTTCAAGCTTGGCCATGGCTAAATGATAGTACTTTTCAGCTTTGGCAATCGCCTTTACCTGGTCTAGACTGCCGTAATGCTGTACCACGACATCAGCTTTGCGAATTTCCGCACCTGCTTCTTTCAATGCAGGGTCCACCCTTTCGTGAACCGGATACCTGAATTGAACTTCGGGACTATTTCTGAAAAGACGTACCTTCCAACTGGGAAACCATCCGCATCCTGCCTCCAGCTCCGGGTATCTCCCATCGTTTGGCTGCCAGCCTACTATATTGGCAAGCCTGGTATAATTGCGGGTCATAATAGAAAAACCCATGTTTTGCCTGGGACTATCGGCGACCAGAGCCCGAATCTTCTTACAATCTCCATCTGCGAGGCATTCGTCCGCGTCCAGCACCAGGATCCAGGGATACTTAGCTTGTCCAATGCCATAGTTACGGGCAGCGGAAAAGTCATCAACCCACTTGAAACTGACGACCCGGGCACCGTATATGGCCGCCATAACAGGAGTTTCATCTTCAGATCCGGTATCCACGACCACTATTTCATCTGCCAGGTGACGAACGCTGTTCAGGCAGCGACCGATATTGTTCACTTCGTTTTTGACAATCATGCAGAGTGAAATCCGGCAGTCCGGCCGAATTTCATCCAAAGGCGGCCTTGGCCCCAGACTATGCCTGATTGCCAAGGCAGCCTGTAAAAAATCACTGTCAGCAGGTGCCTCCGCCAGCCGATCCTGAATCAACTCCAGCGCTTTTCCGGTTTTGCCGGCCTTCAGCAACAGGGCGACCCGGGCACCCAGAATACGATCATCCCCAGGTATTGCTTTAGCCAGTCTGCCTAGAGCCGCCTCACCTTCTTCCAGCCTGTTTTCGGCAATGGCCAGATCAAGAAAATGTCCGATTTCTTCCTGCTCACCGCCACCTTCAAACAGCCTGTGGGCGACTTTTTCAAATTGCTCCGACATGGATATTTCCTTTGCAACCTTGCAGTTTTAGGAGGCCGCCAGTTGAATATTGGTATTAGCCGGGCCTGCAGCCTGTCCACAAAGTTGGTTGGTCGCAGACACATCGGCAACTTCCGCCTCCAGCTGATTCACTGCTCTGAGTATCTCCCGGTTGTCTGGAGATAGTTCAAGGGCCCGGTTCAAAAAATGACGGGCATCATCGTATTTCCCGAGCATTTTACACATTTGTCCCAAGGATGTAATGACTTCCAGGTCCCGGGGATCTTTTTTCAACAGTTTGATGTAGATTTCCATGGCCTTTTCCGGTTGGTCCATTTCCATGAAATAAAAATCGGCCAGATTTTTCTGATAAACGGCTTGGCTGGGGTCGAGTTCCACTGCCCTCTGGTAATGTTTCAGTGCTTCCAGTTTTCGGCCGGCTTCATAGTACAACACACCAAGATCATTATGAGCAAGCGCGTCACCCGGAGAAAGGCTGAGCTTTTCTTCAAGAACCTTAATTGAATGTTCAAGGTCATCCGGTCCTGCATCAACAGGCCCGGGTCCAACCGCATTGTTTTCTGCAGTGCCTTGAACTTCCTGGCAGTGCTGGAGCATATTACGGGCTTTTTCGTTCCAGGGTTCGATTTCAAGGACCCGCTGGAAAAAGGTCTGGGCATCTTCCGGTCTTTCCAACAGCCTGCATACATGCCCGGTTGCCATCAGAGTTTCA
>JALVQM010000399.1 GCA_027025615.1 Desulfobacteraceae bacterium
GCGTAGTCAACGTGCCTTCGACCGTAGATTACGCCCTTTCCCTGCCCAACGTGGTTTACGCCACGGATCAGTTGTTTTCATGTGCCACCAACTCGGCCATGGAGATTACGGAGCTTACCAAGGAAAAGGGACTCAACCGGGTTGTTATTGCGGCTTGCTCACCGAGAACCCTGGAGCCGCTTTTCAGGGACACCCTTCGGGAGGCCGGGATAAATCAGTATTATCTGGAGATGGCCAATATCCGGGAGCACTGTTCCTGGGTCCATTCCAAGCAAAAGGATGAGGCCACCGACAAGGCAAAGGACATCATCCGCATGGCGGTAGCCCGGGCCAGGCATCTTGAACCTTTGCAGGAATTCGACCTGCCTGTCAATAAAACAGCCCTGGTAGTCGGTGGCGGGATTGCAGGTATGACCTGTGCCCTGTCAATAGCAAGCCAGGGGCACGAAGTGTACTTGTTGGAAAAAGAAAGGCAACTCGGTGGTAATGCCCGCAGGCTTCATACTACTGTCGATGGGATGGATGTCCAGGCCTACCTGAAGAGCCTGGTTGCCGAGGTTTACAGAAATCCCCTGATCCACGTTGCCCATGAATCTGAAATTACGGATGTTTCCGGATATATCGGTAATTTTTTCACAACGGTCAAAACAGAGGGTATGGTCAAGCAGATAAAACATGGTGCTGCCGTCATTGCCATAGGGGCGGAAGAATACAAGCCTACCGAGTATCTTTACGGTCAAGACGAACGGGTGCTGACCCACCTGGAGCTGGAAGAGCAGATTGCCAGAAAACCGGAGACTTTTGCCGAAGCCGAGACCATGGTCATGATCCAATGCGTAGGCTGTCGCAATGAAGATCGCAATTACTGCAGCCGTGTCTGTTGCAGCCACGCTGTAAAAAATGCCCTGGAACTCAAAGAGATAAATCCGGAAATGGATATATACATTCTTTTCCGGGATATGCGTACATACGGCTTCAATGAAGATTTTTATCGTAAAGCCGCGGAAAAAGAGGTGCGTTTCATCCGCTATGTCCCGGAGGATAAACCCCAGGTGGAAGCCACCAAGGCGGAAGGCAGGCCGGTTTTACGGGTGACCGTTCCTGATCCGGTTTTAGGGCAACGATTGGAATTGGATGCCGATTATCTTGCCCTGGCAGCCGCCATTGTGCCTTCTTCTTCAACCGAGGAAATAGCCAGCCTGTTCAAGGTTACCTTGAGCCCGGATTCTTTCTTCAAGGAGGCCCATGTAAAGTTACGACCTGTGGAGTTTGCCACAGATGGGGTTTACCTGTGTGGCCTTGCTCACTATCCCAAGCACATCCCGGAAACAATCAACCAGGCTTATGGAGCCGCCGGGCGGGTCCTGACCCTGCTTTCCCATGATACGGTGGTAGCCTCAGGAGCGATATGTGAAGTTAAGGAAGATGATTGTGTTTCGTGCGGTGCCTGTATCACTGCTTGTACCTATGGGGCCATAGAGTTCCGGGAGACACAGAAAGGCAAAAAGGCATGGGTCAACCCGATCCTTTGTAAGGGAGATGGTCTTTGCAACGCCAAGTGCCCGACCAATGCCATTGTATTGAAGCATTTTACCAATGAAGAAATTGAAAGCCAGATCGATGCTGCCGCCGGTCAAGAGGAACTTGAGAAACAACTCGAGGCGGTGTTGGAAAGCGCCTAGAAATTTAAAAGAAAGGTAAGGACCAATGAGCGCAAGTCATGAATTCAAGCCCAATTTGCTGGGCTTCGTATGTCACTGGTGAGCATACGGTGCTGCTGACTTAGCTGGGGTCTCCAGACTACAATATTCAGACGAAATCAGATTTGTTCGTGTAATGTGTTCCGGCAGGATTGACTTGAAATTCATTATCAAGGCCTTTGCCAGTTGCCAGGACGGCGTATTTATCGGAGCCTGCCGGTTGAATGAATGTAATTATGTCACCCATGGAAATTATGACGCCTTTGGCAACGTCCTTCTGTTTAAAAGAATAATGGAACATATAGGGCTCATCCCGGAACGGCTGCATATTGAATTCATGTCAGCTGCTGACGGGAATATCCTGGCCGATAGTGTCAACCTGTTCGTTAAGAGAATAAAAGAATTAGGCCCTCTCGGCAAAAGCGACCGGATAGACGCAGATGAGCTGAACCTGAAACTGAAAGCAGTGCAAAGGCTGGTTCCCTATCTGAAACTTGTGGAAAGGGAAAGATTCAGGATTCCCGTCAAATCAAAAGCGGCTTATGAACAGTTTTACACCAGCGATGAGTTTGAGAGTTTGTTCCAGGAGTTGATAGTTGAAAAACTGGCTTTGAGCCAGATCATGCTCCTGTTGGAGGAAAAGCCCCTGTCGACAGGAGAGCTTGCCGGTATCCTGGGACTGAATCCGTCCGAAATTTCCGGTTACATGGGGGATTCATCCCGCCAGGGGCTGGTCAGGTACGATGAAAACAAGAAGTGTTACGCCTTGGCTTGAGGTATGCTATCTATGAACCGGTTCTCCTGGCCGTTCATCAGGCAAGGTGTCAGCCGGTTTTTGGAATCTGCGACAGAAATGAAACAGGGAAAAGGTACCAATGGATAAGGAAACTGTAGAACAGATTATTGACAGGCATAATGGGGAGGCAAGTTCTCTGATCCAGATCCTGCTGGATATTCAGAGTGAAAACAATTGGCTGCCCAAGGATGCCCTGGAAAGGGTAAGTGAAAGACTCCAGGTGCCACTTGCCCGTATTCAGCATATCGCTACCTTTTACAAAGCCTTCAGCCTTGTTCCCAAGGGGCGGCACGCAGTCCATGTTTGTTTGGGCACTGCCTGCCACGTACGGGGTG
Organism: Desulfobacteraceae bacterium; assembly: GCA_027025615.1. GTDB lineage: Bacteria > Desulfobacterota > Desulfobacteria > Desulfobacterales > Desulfosarcinaceae > JALVQM01. Next base: position 2,832 of record JALVQM010000399.1, read on the forward strand.
CTACGCGTGTCCTGGATAAGGTACAGGAGCTGACAGGAATCAAGCCCGGAGAAACCGACCTTGATTTGAAGTTCAGCCTCGAAACGGTCAATTGCCTGGGATGTTGTGCCTTGGGGCCGGTGGTTGAAATCGATGGCAAGACTTACGGCAAGATGTCTACGTCCGAAACAGAAGAGGTTTTACAAAGCTACGAGTAGGGGATAATTATGGCGCGGTTAAATTCGCCTGATGAACTTGAAAAATTCAGGCAGGACATTCTGGCTAAACGAGACCCGAACACGCCTTGCATTTCAGTATGTGCCGGTGCCGGTTGCCTTGCCTCCGGCGCAAGGGAAGTAATAGCCGCTTTTGAAAAGGAGATCGAAGAACAAAACCTGGCGACTAAAGTTGACACCAAGGGAACCGGGTGTCCCGGGTTTTGCGAAAGAGGACCGGTGGTGGTTATTTATCCTGAAGAAATATGTTATCTCCAGGTAAAACCGGAAGATGTTCCCGAAATTGTCTCAAAAACCATACAACAGAAAAAAGTAGTAGAAAGACTGCTGTACGAAGATCCAATTACTGGAGAAAAAGCAGTTCATGAATCAGATATTCCATTTTACAGGAACCAGGAACGAACGATCATATGTAATAATATAAAAATCAACTCCAAGAGTATTGATGACTACCTGGCACTGGGAGGATATTCCGCTCTGTCCAAGGCCCTTTTTCAGATGAGTGATCTTGAGGTGTTGGAAGAAGTCAAAAAGTCAAACCTTCGTGGACGGGGAGGTGCCGGCTTTCCCACCGGAATAAAATGGGAGGGCTCCCGAAACGCTGCGGACAAGACCAAATATGTAATTGTCAACGCAGACGAAGGCGATCCCGGAGCCTTCATGGACAGGGCCTTGCTGGAAGGCAACCCCCATTCAATCCTGGAGGGGTTAATCATCGGAGGTTATGCTATTGGTGCCCACGAAGGCTACATCTATGTTCGCCAGGAATATCCCCTTGCCGTGGAAAATGTAACCCTGGCCATCAGGCAGGCCGAAGAATACGGCCTCCTGGGAGAAAACATTCTGGGCTCCGGGTTTGATTTTGTAGTTAAAGTTCACAAAGGGGCCGGTGCCTTCGTCTGTGGTGAGTCGACCGCCCTGATGACGGCCTTGGAAGGCAGAGTCGGTGAACCGCGGCCAAAGTACATTCGTTCAAACATTAAGGGCCTCTGGAACAGGCCCAGCGTGCTGAACAACGTTGAGACCTGGGCCAACGTGCCGCTTATCATAAACAAGGGGGCCGACTGGTTTGTAAAAGTCGGTACCGAAGGCAGCAAGGGCACCAAGATTTTTTCCCTTGTTGGCAAAATAAACAATACCGGACTGGTGGAAGTGCCCATGGGGATTGCCCTGCGGGACATAATTTACAAGATAGGTGGCGGAATTCCAGGCGGACGGAAGTTCAAGGCTGTCCAGACAGGAGGACCGTCCGGTGGATGTATCCCCGAACAAATGCTTGATCTGGAGGTTGGCTTTGATGAACTTACCAAAGCCGGCTCGATGATGGGGTCCGGTGGAATGATCGTAATGGATGAAGATACCTGCATGGTGGACGTGGCCCGGTATTTTGTCGAATTTCTTACCGATGAGTCATGTGGGAAATGTGTCCCCTGCCGTGAGGGACTCCGGCAGATGCTCAAGATCCTGACCAATATTACCAAGGGCAAGGGCAAAGAAGGTGATATAGAGCTGCTGGAAGAATTATCAGAGACCGCCATCGAGGCCTCCCTCTGTGCCTTGGGTAAAAGCGCCCCCAATCCTTTCCTAAGTACCCTGAAGTACTTCAGAGAGGAGTACGAGGCACACGTAAAGGAAAAAAGATGTCCAGCCCTGTCGTGCAAGGAACTTGTCTCTTATTATATCGACCCGGAAAAGTGCCGGGCTTGCATGATTTGTCTCCGGAAGTGTCCCGCGGATGCCATTGACGGTGGAAAGAAGAAAATTCATATAATCGACCAGGAAAAGTGCACCCGATGCGGAACCTGTTTTGAAGTCTGTCCTTCACGCTTTGGCGCAGTTACCAAGATTTCCGGTGAACCGGTTCCTGCACCCATCGCTGAAGACAAGCGAACAATCAGAAAGAGCAAAGAAAAATGAGCGAAATTATTCTGACCATCGACGGAAAAGAAGTCAAAGCACAGGAAGGTATGACCCTTCTGGAAGCGGCTAAAAATGCCGGGATTGAGATTCCCACCCTTTGTTACCATGAAAAACTGGAACCGTTCGGCGGTTGCCGGCTTTGCATAGTGGAAGTCGAAGATCGCGGTCGGAAAAAGCTCGTGGTATCGTGTGTCTATCTGGTTGCGAACGATCTGGTTGTTACAACCAGGTCTGAAAAGATTGATCGAATCAGGAAAATGATTCTGGAATTGCTTCTGGCTCATGCCCCCGATTCTTTCCAGCTCAGTAAGCTGGCCGAAGAGTATGGAGCAGACAGAAACCGTTTTGAAAAAGAAGCCTCTTTTTGCATTCATTGCGGATTGTGCGTAAGGTATTGTGCCGAAGTCAAGCAGAAGCATGCCATTGGTTTCATAGACCGTGGTATCAGGAAGGAAATTTGTTTCATACCCGAGATAGCCGCTAAGGAGTGCAACAGTTGCAAAGAGTGTTTCCCCCTTTGCCCGACTTCATACCTCCAGGCGGCTTTTGTTTTGACCGAGTCACTGGCATTTCCACCGTCTTCTTCCTGAGGGGGTAATGTAATAGGCACAGGCAGCGCGGGTATTGTAAAATCCAGGCGGGAGAAATACAAAAATCAAAGACGCGCTGTAAAGCCCGGGTTTAAGCGGAATTAAAACAAATTGGCTGAAAGTAGCAATACAGAAAAATACCAGGCCCTGCGATGTGTCCGGGGCAATCGGCAACCTGATTCCATAGAGTTGATTGGCGAAGAGCCGTTATTGATCCGGATTGACGGCCGGCCTTTTTCCGTGGTTATGAGAACCCCCGGAGATGAGCTTTTTCACGCTGCCGGCTTTTGTCTTGGGGAAGGGCTTGTGGACAGCCCGGACGATTTTCTGACCCTGGGATACTGCAAGGACCTTGATCCAAACGTGATCGACATCAAGTTAAAGCCACAGCGAATCGAGAACATCAAAGATATTCTTGAAAGACGAAGCTTTGTCAGCCAGACAAGTTGTGGTATTTGCGGCAAGGAGATGGTAAAGGATCTTTACCAGAAATTAACCCCGGCAGAAAATGGTTTTAAGATAAAGGCTGAACGCATTTTTGGATGTATTTCCAAGCTGTTTGAGAACCAGCATTATTATCCGCGCACCAAAGGCTCACACGCTGCCCTGATATTCGACGAGGGTCTCGAAATGCTGGCTTTTGCAGAGGATGTAGGCAGACATAATGCCCTCGACAAGGCGGTGGGGAAAGCGTTCATGAACGGAGTCCTGGCACGGGCAAAGCTCCTGGCCCTGTCTTCCAGGATAAGTTTTGAGCTTGTGCAGAAGGCTGCCCGGGCAAAAATACCGGTGATGGTCAGCAAGTCGCGGCCCACGGCCCTTGCCGTGGAAATTGGCCAAAGCCTCAAAATGACCATTGCCAGTGCCTTTGGTGAATCCGAATTGATAATATTTTGCGGCCGGGACCGCATCGTTTAAAATTGTTTTTACCAAAGATAGCTGATCCATTATAAATTTTCCCCTTAACGGCACTGCTGCAAGATACCTGCATGCCGGGTACCATGGCTGTTGAGGAGGCCAGTTTAAGCCACAGGAGGATACCTTGAAGATTTTGACAACAGTTAAAAAAGTGGTCGATGTGGAACTTAATATCCACGTCAAGGATGGAGCAATTGTTGAAGACGGGCTTCAGTACGTAATTAATGCCTGGGATGAAAATGCGGTGGAAACTACGGTCCAGCTCAAGGAGCAGGTCGGAGCTGAAACTACCCTGGTGAGCATCGGTGGAGGAGACAATACCGACATAATTCGCAGGTGTTATGCAATGGGTATTGAAAATGGGATACATATCGAAGATCCTGCCCTGGAAAAGGCTGATTCTTTTATCTATGCCAGGGTGCTCCAGAAAGTTTTTGAAAAAGGAGATTACGATTTGGTGATTACCGGCAAACAGGCTCAGGACACTGATAACGGGCAGACCGGTATCATCCTGGCTGAGTACCTTGGCTTGCCCTGTGTAAGCAATGTCATCGGGGTTGAAGTTATTGATGACAAGCACTTAAAGGTATCGCGCTCCGGTGATGTGGGAACCGAGATATTTGAACTGGAACTTCCGGCTGTAATAGCCGTAGATGTCAGCATTAACGAACCGCGCCTGCCCCAGATGAGGGGTTTGATGATGGCCAAGAAGAAAAAGATAGAAGTGATGGATCTGGCTGCCCTCGGCACCTCGCCTGAGGAAATCGGATGCGATTCGCCTAAATCTGAAGTTATCCAATTCATGGCAGTGGAAAAACGTAGCGGCGGCAGGAAGTTCGAGGGTGATCCTGCCGAAATAACCGCCGAGGTGGTCGGATTGCTGGCCAGCGAGGCCAAGGTCTTCTGAAACCAGTATATGACATTATCTTCAACCTGATTATTCAAGACAAGGGATAAAATATCATGGCTAAAGTACTTGTAGTTGCAGAAATAAAGCAGGGGGTCCTGAAAAGCAGTACGGCCGAACTGTTGTCCAAGGCCAAGTCAATTGGCGCAGAGGCCGCGGTGGTTGCCATTGGCAGCAATATAGAACCTTTAATTTCCGAATTGGTAAATGCCGGGTCGGATACTCAGTATATTGCAGATGATCCCGGGTTGGAGCTGTTTTCGGCCGCTCCGTATGCGGCCTGTGTGGTTGAAGCTGCCAGGCAATCCAATGCCGATCTGATCTGGTTCGGATTTTCCGAGAGCAGCAAGGCAACAGCTCCGAGGGTGGCTGCCCAGCTGGACGTGGCCTGCGCAAGTGAAATAACCGATGTGGCGATCAACAACGGCAATTTTGAGGTGGTCCGACCGGCTATCACCAACAAAGTGCTTCAAAAGGTAAAAATCAACACCGACAAACTGGTGGCGGTTGTCAGGGCCGGAGCCTTCGAGGCCGATGAATCCGTTTCCGGCACTGAAAACGTGGTCAAGCTCGACCCTCCGGCCCAGGACATCAAGGCCGTTATCAAGGAACTGCTTTCTGATGCCAGCGGGGAAATTGACCTGGCAGATGCCGATATCGTTGTTTCCGTGGGCCGGGGAGCCCGCAATGAAGACGGTATAGCCCTTGTAAGGGAACTGGCCGATGATCTCAATGCCGGTTTCGGTTCTTCCCGGGCCATGGTTGATGCCGGTTTCATGCCTCACAACAAGCAGGTAGGACAAACAGGTAAAATCGTTTCACCTACTTTATACATCGCGGTCGGCATTTCGGGCGCCATCCAGCACCTGGCCGGAATGAGTGGCTCCAAGGTCGTCATGGCAATTAACAAGGACCCGGAAGCGCCGATCTTCAATGTGGCTGATTACGGTATTGTCGGCGACTTGTTCGAGATTGTACCCATTTTAAGGGAAGAAATAAAGAAGGTCGGAGCTTAGCTTCCGGCCACTCGGATGTTGTAGCCTATGCCGGACCAATACCTGATGAGGTGTCCATGAATCCTGTTTTGATGTCTGTATTGATCGTTGTTGCCCTGGCGGTATTCAGCCGCACAATGTATGGCAGAATCCAGTTGCTGCTGGCCCTGGAACCGGCCGATCGGTTCGACCACATTAAGCAGCGCCTGGCTAACCTGTTTGTTTACGCCTTTGGCCAGAAACGGCTGGTGGGAAGAAAAAACGAGCGCAGTTCAGGCATAATGCATGCCTTTATCTTCTGGGGTTTTTGCGTCCTGTTGATCCGTAGCCTTATGTTGTACGGGGAAGGGTTCCAGGAGGGATTTCAACTGCCGATTTTCGGCAGCGATAACCTTGTGGGCTATCTCTACCTGATAGTCAAAGACATCATGGAAGGGATTGTCCTGGTGATGGTCCTGTATGCCTTTTACCGACGTCTTATCCTGAAACCCAAGCGGCTGCACAATTCTTTTGAAGCATACCTGGTGTTGGCAATGATCGGAATATTGATGGTTTCCGATCTGCTGTATGACGGGGCAAGATATAACTTGATTCATCTCTATAATAACCCTGAAGGCCTGACCTATCTCAATAATCCGAGTTACGGGTCCGAGTTTCTCTGGTCACCGGTTTCAGTGGCTGCCGCAGCCTTGGTGTCGGGCCTGAGCCAGGATGCAAGTTCGGTCCTGATGCAGGCCATGTTTTGGCTCCACATATGTACTCAGCTGACGTTTCTAAATATTTTACCCTTGGGCAAACATTTCCACGTTATTACCGCCCTGCCGAATGTGTTTTTCAAAAGTCTGGACTATCCTCACGAAAAGCCAAAACTGCTTGACCTGGAAGATGAAGACGCCTGGGAAAACGAAACTCTTGGACTTAACCATATTTACCAGCTCAGCTGGAAACAAGGCCTTGATCTTTATACCTGTACAGAATGCGGGCGTTGCAAGGATGTATGTCCTGCCTACACAACCGATAAGCCTTTGAGCCTGTTTGAGTTTAATGATAACCTGAAACACGAGCTTCTGGCCAACGCCGACAATATTGTCAAACGCTCCAGGCTGGCTGCCCAACTAAAGGCCGGTCCGGATTCAGAACAAGCCGAAAAACTGAAGGAACAGATCAGCGGGCTCAACAGCGAGAAACAGCTTGTGGGAGATGTGATCGCCGAGGATACCCTTTGGGCCTGCACCACCTGTCGTGCCTGTGAAGAAGTCTGTCCGGTGACCATTGAACACGTGCCCCGTATAATCGCCATGCGTCAGGGACAGGTTTTGATGGCCGAGGCCTACCCCAAGGAATTGAACCCGGCTTTAAAAGGTCTTGAACGCAATGGCAACCCCTGGGGTATCGGCTATGACAAACGTGCTGATTGGGCCGAAGGCCTGGATGTCAAAACCATGGCTGAAGATTCCAATGTAGAATATCTTTTCTGGGTTGGTTGCGCAGGCTCCTTTGACGATCGCTCCAAAAAAGTCTCCAAGAGCATAGTCCGGATACTGCAAAAAGCCGGTGTAAGCTTTGCCATCCTGGGTGTGGAAGAAAAATGTACAGGCGATTTTGCTCGCAAGGCAGGCAATGAAATGCTCTACCAGATGATGGCCCAGGAAAACATCGAAACACTTAACAATTACGGGGTCAAAAAAATAATTACCGCCTGCCCGCATTGTCTAAATACCATCAAGCACGAATACCCCCAACTTGGCGGAAACTACGAAGTGTTTCATCATTCCGAGTTGATCTTTCGGCTGATCCAGAAAGGCAAAATAAAAGTCAAGCCTTCCCTTGATGGCGCCCTGACTTACCACGACCCCTGCTACCTGGGAAGATATAATGAGGTATTTGATAAACCCCGTTCAATCCTGCAGACTCTCTCCTCCAACGGGCTTAAGGAACTGGAGCGCTGTGGCAGGGAAAGCTTTTGCTGCGGTGCAGGAGGAGGCAGGATGTGGATGGAAGAAAATATCGGCAAGCGTATTAACCTGGAACGGACTGAAGAGATAGTAAGACGGCAGGTGACCAACGTGGCCGTCGGTTGTCCCTTCTGCCTGACAATGATCGAAGATGGTATGAAAGAACTGGAAAAAGAAGAAGAGATCAAAACCATGGATATAGCCGAACTGGTTGCTCAAAGCCTGGTCTGATTTAT
>JALVQM010000400.1 GCA_027025615.1 Desulfobacteraceae bacterium
GGAAGAGGCGGTTTTCTTGTTGAAAAAATTACCGGCTCCTGCGCAAATGCCATCGGTCTGCCAACCAGTGATCTTGTTGCTCTTTTGCTTAACCACGGGGTTATTAGCCCAAATACGTAGGCCCTGTCTACTTTGCGGACAACAAGTTGCATACCCCGGAAATCATCATACCCAGGTGAGCGGTAACAACATCCTGAGGATGATACCTTAGAGAAAGTAGGCGCCCTCCCCTTCCCTTTCTTGACTTTGCTTTCTCTCCTGTGTTAATTTTCAATATTCAATTCCATTTAATTTTTTTTATTGCTGACAAAGTTCAACCTATCAACTGTTCATGCCTGCTCCCGGAACCCATACAGACCTCTATACGGAATTACCTGTAAGGCTGTATTCCGCCCTGCGGACCATCCGCATTTATCCTTCTGCCAATCCGCAGGTAAAAAAAAGCACCGACTATGTCATGGATGCCCTTACAGGGATCTTTCAACATAAAAAAGAAGCGATTACCATAGGTTCATCGGAACAGAAAATTCTTATCAACGGAAAGACCCTGCCGGAAAAAGAGCAGCAGCGGCCCCAGATCCATGGCCTGGTAGAGCTGTTTGACACCCTGCAGATCCAAACCCTGACCTTTCGGCCGACCGTTTCTGCCGCCGACTGCGGCAAACTCCTGGAAATCCTGGCAACGGCATCGGGCCAGTTCGGCCCGGAAGAGCCGGTGGATTCGCTTCTGCGCAAGGCCGGACTAACCTCGGTGACGGTGGATGAAACAAAGTATGTGGCCATTCACAAGGGGGAAAGGGTCGCACCCGAGGAACGTATTCTCCCGGAAGGCAGCTTCCTGCAGGTCAGCGACGCCGAACTGGTTCAATATGTATTAGCCGAATCAGGGGATGGTGCCCACAATATAACGGATTTATCCACCGATGACCTGCAGAGACTTCTCACACCAGCTGCAAGCTCCACCACAAACGTCGATGAAGTTCACGAATTATCTGAAAGTAGTGAAACGCTGAAAAAACTCATCCAACGACTGGAGAAAAAAACCAGCCCCAACGAAAAACAAGTTGTTCTTGACCGATCGGCAGCTGCCCTTGCCAGGATGAACAGTGATCTTCTTGCCCGATTAGTGGCCGCCATGCCACAGGTGGACACCTCCAGAACCCTGCTTGACAAAACAGTGCAGCAACTGGACGCAAATCGGCTGGAAGAATTGTTGATCGCCTTTGCCGACACCATGGCCACCGAAGGTAGTACAGGCATAGAGGCCATCAAACAAACGCTTGCAGACAGTGCCAGAGCAGATGAAATCGATGATATAGCCAAGAGAATAGAGGAAGCGCAGGCCCTGATTGGACTGGCGCAACAACCCACCCCCGCGCACCTGTTACCGGCCCTGCAGCAACCTGACTGGTCGGCTCCGGTCCTGGTGACCGCCTTGCGTCAACTCACAGGCAACCGACAAAAAAACATTACTCCTGAAACCTTAACCAACCTGCTGGAGCGCTATGAAAAAGACTTGTCACCAACAGAGTACCACAAAGTTGCTTCAGAGGCGGGTGCCAGGCTGGCAACACTGGACGACAAAGAACTCGGCAGGATACTGGTGCAACGGTTCAATGGTATTTTCGGACGTCAGCTTTACGGAACCGTTATTGCGCAGATGACGGATGAAAAATTTGAAAACATTGCTCAAGAACTTAATCTCCTTGCCCAGAAAAAAATCGACATCCCCCTGGCCAACCTTGATGATGAAGAAATAAAGGCAGCCTATCAGCGGCTCATGCAGACCGTTCGCGGTGAAAAACTGCGGGCGGCCCTGGCCCTGCATCAACAGCAGCGGGAACAGGAACAGCAGCTGGGCCGGGAACAGGTGGGGGAAAAAATCAAACAACTGCTGGCCGGTGACCTCAGAGTCCTGGTTGATGATCATTTCATCCAGAACCTGCCTAGCGGTATCTCCCACCTGCTTGAACGGGACAAGCAGGAAGCAGTTGATAATCTGTTGACCAGAATGGTCAGTGGTCTGCGCACGGATGATGCCGCCATTCGCAGGGGATGTGCCGAATCTCTCGGACGTGTCGCTACAACCCTGGCCGATGCCGGACAATGGCAGAGGCTGGACAAGCTTGTACCCGCCCTGACCATGGCCCTGCCGCATATGGAAGACCTGCAGGCAGGATTCCAGGCCCTCAATGTCTTTGAGCGCCTTGCCCGGCACCATATAGAACAGAGGGAATATAACCGGGCGATCAGCGCCCTGGACCCGATTTTTAATCTGACCGTCTATTCCGATGACCGGACGGTAAATCTGGCACAACATGCCCGGCACTGCCTTGATCGTCTTGCCGATCCCGTTCTTCTCGACCCGCTTCTCGAAAACATACAGACGGACAATCAAGACCATGACAACAGTCAATACCTCATTTCCCGCATGGGATCGGGCGCAGCCAATTTCCTTCTCACCAGACTGGGAAAAAGTGAAATCAGGGAAGAGAGGGAACTCCTGCTCAGTCTGATCGAGGATATCGGCAAACCGGCCCGCAATGCCCTGTTGCTGCTGCTTGAACAGGATGCCCCCTGGTATCTGATCCGTAATATTATCCGGTTGTTCAGAACCATTGGCGATCCGGATTGTTTTACCACCCTTGCACCATACATTCACCATGAAGACATCCGGGTGCGCAGAGAACTTGTCCAGACCATTGGTATCATAGGCGGCCGGGCGAGAAAACGATTTTTCCTTCAGGAACTGCCCAGGGCCTCGGCCGAGTTGCAACCACTGATTGTCAGGCAACTGGGCAAGATTCATGACGATGGCGTTGTATTGCCGCTCGCCGACCTTCTCATATCAAGCGGCGGCTCACCAGATCCCCATACGGAACAGTTACAGACCGAAATCTGTATCGCCCTGGCCAGGCTGCGGTCACGAAAGGCTGTCCCCGCCCTGAAAAAGGTCGTTGCCACCAAAGATGTGCCCGGCCTCAATGATTACAGCCCGGCGGTGATCGCCGCGGCAGAAAGCGCCCTTCATGCCATCGAATCAGAGGAGTCGATCCCTGGTGAGTCCAATAAGCCGGCAAATGTCCTGCAGGCACAACGGTTACGAAAACATGATCCGTTGGCGGAAAAAGAGGCGGCCATACTACGGAAGGCGGCCAAGGGAAAAAAAGAAGAGGCAAAACAGGAGTTATACGAACTCGTTATCGATTGTGCCAAAAAAAAGGATTTTTCCAATGCCGAACGATTACGTGAGCGCTTTTACGAAATTGATCCCATGGCCCTCACCGAGATTATTCGTTCCGGTGAGTTCATAGAAAAAGAAAAGACCGGTGCAATCAGCCCCAATCAGCTGGAGACCTGGGCCGAGCTGCTCAAACAGCTTGACGCAAACGAATTCTCTGCCATTTACCACGAACTTGAAGAGCGAAATTTTTCTTCGGAAGAGATTATTGTCAGGCAGGGAGACAAAAACGATGAACTTTTCTTCATCAACCAGGGAAGCATCAAGGTCTCCTATGCCAAGGATGGTCGCGACATCTTTGTTTCCACCC
>JALVQM010000401.1 GCA_027025615.1 Desulfobacteraceae bacterium
AGGCAAAAAAGGCTGTTGTCAAAGGATCGGGCCTCGGTCTTGCAATAGCAAAAGAATATGTGCAGAATCATGGCGGCACAATCCGTTTGCTTTCAAGTGATGCAGGTGCCCGTTTTTCTATAATTCTGCCGATACCGTCATGAGAAACCTTATGAAAAAGATTATTTTATTAGCCTGCTGCAGCGTTGTTTTTGGGGGATGTGTTGCCATGCAAAGACAGGCCGGTGAGCTGGACAACCTGCTGGAGCCAACCGTTGTCTTTCATTCTTCCGACGGTAGCTCTATCCTGTCCTGTTTGAATGATATCGGTACCCTGCGCAGCCGGGAATTCAACCGGTATTTCCGGGCGGCCGAAAGCGGAATCAAGAGAGGAAGGGATGAGGACAAGCTGCGTTTTATATGCCTGAGTCTCAATGACAAGGCAAGCTACAGGCAGTTCAAGGAAGGAGTGGCCATGCTCAAACAGTACATCAAGGAGCATCCCGATTCCAGGGAAGAGCTGAGTGGTCTGATGGGTCTGGTGGTTCGTCTTGACAGGGCCAAGGTAAACCGTTGGAGCGGTCGCAAAAAAATGCTGGATGAAAAAGAAGAGCTCGAGGCAGAGGTTGCCTCCCTGCAGGCGCGGGTAGAGGCCCTTTTGCGGGAACACGAGCAGGATGCGATAAAGATCCAGGAGTTGCGCAACCAGATAGAACAACTAAAAAATATAGAGAACATAATAAAAAACAGGGAGCATGGTTCATGAAGACGGCTGGATACAGGGTACTTCTGGTGGACGACGAGGAGGACCTTCTCAGTCTTTGGAAAGTACGGCTGGCAAGCAACGGTTACGAGGTCATTACGGCACTCAGTGGAGAGGAGGCGTTGACCAAGTTTTCGGTCAGCAATCCACACTTGGTGCTTACCGATCTGCGCATGCCCGGTATCGACGGCATGGCCCTTTTTGAGGCAATCAGGGAACGTAACAAGGCTGTTCCCGTCATTATTATTACCGCCCATGGTTCCATCCCCGAAGCGGTTGAGGCAACCCGGCAGGGTGTTTTTTCCTTCCTGACAAAGCCAGTTGATGGAAAGGACCTTCTCGAAGAGGTCGAAAAGGCCCTGCAGTTTTCCACTGGTGGAGCGGAGGTGTCCATTGAAGACGAGGATGAATGGCGGCGTGATATAATTTCCAAAAGTGTCCGGATGGAAGAATTGCTGTCCAGGGCCAAACTTGTGGCGGACACCGACACCACGGTGTTGATACGGGGGGCATCCGGGACCGGCAAGGAGTTGCTTGCCATTGCCATTCACCGGGCCAGCTCCCGTCGTGAAGGACCCTTTATTCCGGTCAACTGTACCGCTATTCCTGAATCACTGCTGGAATCGGAACTGTTTGGTCACGCCAAGGGGTCTTTTACCGGAGCTTCCCGCAGTTATGCCGGGCTTTTTCAGTCGGCCCATGGCGGCACCATGTTTCTTGACGAGATAGGAGATATGCCGCTTCATCTGCAGGTTAAACTGTTGCGGGTGTTGCAGGAGCGGGTGATACGGCCCTTGGGCAGCACAGAGCCGGTGCCTGTGGATGTGCGTATCATCTCGGCAACCCATAGAAACCTTGAAGAGGCTATTGAACAGAAGAAATTTCGGGAAGACCTTTTTTATCGACTCAACGTGGTCAGCCTGGAATTGCCGCCGCTAAATGAGCGAAAAGAAGATATTCCCCTTTTGGTAGACTATTTTATCAGTAATTTGGTCGATGACAGCGATCGTCAGGTGAAGAAATTTTCGCCTGAGGCCATGCAACTTTTGCTCGATGCCGCCTGGCCGGGCAATGTCCGTCAGCTCTACAACGTTGTTGAGCACGCCGTTGCCCTGTCAACTTCACCTATAATTTCCGAAGATTTGCTTCATGATGCCATTAAGCAGCACCAGAGTAAAATTCTTCCCCTTGCCGAAGCAAGACGTCAGTTCGAACAGCAGTACCTGATTCAACTGCTGCAGGCCACCCGTGGTAACGTCTCCCAGGCGGCAAGAATGGCTCATAGAAATCGAACGGATTTTTATAAGCTCCTCAATCGGCATCATATAGTTCCGGCACTCTTCAAGAGCTGATTAACTGTCTTGTTTTTGAGACAGTGAGTTTTGCATTTGTTGATTAGGTTGTTAAAACAACAAGAAGAGTTGTCGCTTGTTGGCGACGATAGTTAGTTTTTTTCATTAGCTGTGACAATTTTCGTTTATCGTGTCCATGAATGTTCCGACGGTACCGGTGGGAAAGGTTTATCTATAGCGGGAGGTTCTGGAGGGGTAGAGAATTGATTCTTTTGTTTTTCATCGTGATTACAAAATGATGTACGAGCCGCTTCTGTGAAGAAAAGGAGGATTATTTCACAGGGTTTTCTTGTTTTGGTGGCACGAAATATGCTATTGATAAAGGAATTGGAAATTTTTTAAGGAAACTGGCAAATCCCCATGGACAAACTACCAGCTTTATCAGGCCCCCGATGTTTTTGGGGCGTTGTATTTTCCCTGGTCTGTTCCATCCTGCTGGCTGGAATAAATAGTAGTGTCACTGTCGCCCAAGCTTCCGAGCCGGTAGTCTTTTCCTGGCGGGCCAATCCGCAGGACGACAATGTTATTGGGTATCGACTCTATTACGGTCCTGATTCACGTTATGATCGTAGTGGTCATCTGAAGGCAGGCTTTTCCTACAGCTATTATCTTGATTTTGCCAATTCCCAGCGTTGCCGGCCAACCAAGTCCGGTCAGGTTTGTGAACTGTACAGAGATAGTGAAGTCAGTTGCGAAGGCCTAAATACTGAAACGCCAAAATGCACTCTTTATGGCTTGGGGGGATATAAGTATTTTACTATGACCGCCTATAATTCCCAGGCGGAAAGTCCATATACCATAGAGCTGAAATCATATTTAGGTGAGGGTACCCCGGAGATAGTGGGCACTCTGCGTGCCATCTATAATATACTTTTACACTGATTCTCCCCGGCGGCCCGATTCATCACCTCTTTTTTCGAATATTTTTTTCTCGTTTTTTTCCTTCCTCTATTGTTTCCTTTTCCGGTTGCAGGGATAATTTTGTTTTGCTCAAACCAGAAGTTGTTTCTTTGCTCCCGCACTCCTTTGTTTTGTAACTGATTTTTTGTAACTGGTCAGGGGTGACGTAGATTCGTGCAGTCGAGAACGTGCGAAGAGGTGGGCGAGAAACTAGAATCCGTGCGATCCCCCTGACTACACGATTTTTGGGCCACACGATAAGAGACAATCCTGGCTGGTAGACATCGCCTGACAGGGGGAGACAGCTTCAGGGATGGAAAAACAGGGGGCCTGACTTGTAACCGGCGGGGTCCCCTGGCACGGGATCAACCCGGGGGCCAGTTCATGTCGCGGCCGCCAAGGATGTGCATGTGGATATGAAAAACGGTCTGGCCGGCCTGTTCACCATTATTAAAGACAACCCGATAGTGGTCGATACCTTCTTTTTGCGCAAGCTCGGAACCTTTACGCATGATCTTGCCTATGAGCTGCTCATCTTCCGGTGCAAGGCTT
>JALVQM010000402.1 GCA_027025615.1 Desulfobacteraceae bacterium
CAATTGAATTGCAACCCACCCCCCGGCCATTGACAGGAATAAAAGCTCCCGGTAGTTACTCCTGGCTTGTGCTTCTGAGACATCGTCCCTGCCTTTTTCGGTTTCAGGCAACAGCCTGACCGAAGGCTCCAGCCGGTTGGCCTCCTCAATCACCCTGGCCAGATCACCGGAAGTAACCTGAAGGGTCAGATTGGCAAAATCCACCTTTGCGTCTTCAACGCATTCCAGACTTTGCAGGCCTTTTTCCAGCTTGGCGGCACAGGCAGCGCAGTCCAGGTTTTGCAGCATGAATTTGGCTTTTTGGGGCCGGGCTCCTGCCTGGTTATTCAGACTGACTTCTTGGGTATTATTCGCGTACATGTTCCATCCCCAGGTTGATCAATTTACGAATATGTTCATCATCCAGAGAATAGTAAACGACTTTTCCCTCTCTTCTTGCCTTAACTATCCGGCCTTGCTTCAAGTTTCTTAACTGATGCGAAACAGCCGGCTGTTTCATTTGCAACAGGGCGCACAAATCACAGACACACATCTCAGCTTCGCTCAAAGCCCATAAAATACCCATGCGGGTGCTGTCACCCAGGATCTTAAAAAGATCGGCCAGTTCATACACGTGCACCGCTTCAGGCATCCGGTCCCTGACCCTATGGATCACCTCGGGATGAATCCCCTTGACAGCACAGGTTTCAACCCGGGCCGCATCCGAGCTGTCGTCTTTCATTACGGTCTTCCTTTGTGAGAGTAAAATACATTATATGTTCATATATGCATATATTGATGTTTCGTCAAGTACTTTCTAGGGCATGGCTGCAGCCGGAACCTGCTGTAATTCCGGGCCCCGCATATTGTGTTGCTTTGCAAACCGAATGCAACCTGCATATTATCAGGCTGAATATATTTTTCAGACCTCTGTCAAGCAGTCAGAGACTGTCTCTACCCAAAAACAGGATGCACAAATCAAAAAATTTTATAATTTCACAGTGATATTGATGATTATGGCAATCATTGCCGCCCTATGCGGCTGCGGAGGCAGCGGCAGGTATAACAACAGCGGAATGGTATCAGGCTTGGATGTAACCGGTATCGTGGTGCGATGCCGCCACTGGAATCATCCAGACGATCCTGACTCAGAAGCAATCGGCCCTGACAACAACAATGGTGCTGATGATCCCCAGGCGGCCATGGACGACAACAGCCAAGCCATAATTGCCTGGCCGCAAAAGGACAGTGGCGATGATCAGCGCATATTGATCTCCGAGTACCGCTAGGATCGTAAAGGCAATGTCAAACAAGAGGCAGCATTCCGGTCCGTTTCAAAAAGCCAACGTTGATTGCCGGTTTTAGCCGGCAAGGGTTGATGAAAATCAACGACTGGTTCGGAAGAAAGCTGACCGACCGAAGACATGCTGCTGCATGTGTCCGTCGACTTTCCCCATCCTTGGACCAGAGCCTTGACGGGTTAATCCTAAACGCAAAACCCCGGGGCAAATCAGGCCCCGGGGTTTGCAGGCTCAAGTTTAAAGGGAAACCTTACACCCGGATTATGCACTTCAAATGCCTGAAAAGAAGCAATTACATTGAATTATTACGTAGTTAGCATTTATTTGGTCCCGGCCGTGCCTCCACCCAAAAGGTGAAGTTCAATCCGTTAAAAATCCTCAGGCATTTGAAGCCGCAAGGGGCTGGCGATTTTACCGAATCTGCTTTGTTGGAGGGCAGTTGAAGTACTAGAGTACGTCTGCCTGCCCTCCGCCTCGCATCTTCGCCAAACTCGCCAGCTGCAAAATCCGGGTTACATAAAACGGTACTGGACGCCCAGGGAAACCCCCCAAACATCCTTTTTCAACTCGGTATTGGCCGGGGCCCGGCTTCCGGTGGTACTTGTGGTAACAGAATCGTACCAGACTTTCAATATACCGAGGTTAAAACGCCAGCGTTCGTCAGGCATGTAGACCACACCGGTCGAGACGGTATTTGAATCCAGCTCTGCAGCCTCGGGCAGCTTGTCCTCAGGAACCATGCCCTTGATGTCGGTGTAAAGATAACCTAGACTGGCCATCCACTGGGTATTAAAAGCATAATCAAAACATATCCCCATCTCCCAACTATCACCGGCGTGATCGAAACGGCTGGCTTCAAACTTGGCATCAGTTTCAAGATAGATGGTATAGTTTACTTCAGTGCGCAGTTTTGGTGTAAACTGATAGGATACTCCGAGATTAAGCTGGCCGGGCAGGTCTTCCCTTTGTTTCGTACCGTCGGCCCAGCCCAGCAACGGAGTAATCCCGAGATCGTCCTGGGCTACATCTGATTCATAATCCAGATCGGTATTGGACATATACATAGCTGCCAGGTTCAATTTTTCATTGGGCGAAACATTCAGTCCCAGAAAATAACTCCAGCCTGTAGCGGTACGTTCAAGGTCAACTTTTCTGTCCAGGGAGGGAAGGGCCGGGTTTAACGTGCTCGTAAGGGAAGTTGACCCTGTGAACTCCTGTTTGGCATCAAGGTAGCGAAAGCCACCGGCAACGGAAAAAATGTCATTGATTTTATAGGCCCCACCGAAAGTATAACCTACATCGAAACTATCAGCTTCCATTTTCATGCTCTTGATATTATTGTAGACAAATCCGGTGGCTGCTGAGATACTATAAGACAAAAGGGAAGTGCGGGCATTACCCTGGTCATATTCTACCTTCCCACCTCCACCTGGTATTGTAACCGCAAAAAAACCGGCCCACTTGTCTTTTTTATAAACTGCAAACAGCCCCGGGATCAACGAGGGAGTGTCGCTTTTGAAATCCCCATCTTCACCAGCCAGATTTGCGGCATAATTTGGAACATCGTTTTCGTAATCTTTCGCAAAATACATGGCATCAACCTTGGTGTAGAGGCCGTTTTTAAGCTTCATAACTCCAGCCGGGTTGAAAACTACAATATCGGCCGCATCGGTAGCGGCATTGCGGTTAAGTGTCCGAAGGTAATCTGAACTTAAGTTGGATTTGTTGATAATTCCTCCTGCCAGTGCAGGCACAGCCGAAGCGGCCAGCAAACCAATGATACCAAGCAAGACGCAAACCTTTTTCATGCTTTTCCTCCCCTCCTCATTGTGGCCTTGAATTAGGTAATAGCTCGATCGCAACCCTCAAACATCGGCCATGCCATGAAGATAAGCCATAAAGCGATGCCAAGAGTTACGAGGGTACGCCGAAGGAAGACAATTTCAACGTTGTTGCCAGTATGCCGGATAAAATCCTGCCTGTCAAGTTCGGTGTCCACAACTGCGAACACTGTTTAAGCCACATATATGGTACAAAAACTTGTTGGGTTAAAAAAAATTGTAATTATCTGCTATACAGAAAATTAGAAATGGAAATCACTAGGTGAAAATTCGAGTGTTAAAAAGATACATAGGGCCTCGAGTAAACCTTATTCAACATCCAGAATCAACCTGATAGCCTTGTCCAAGGCTCCAATTTTAAAAGGTTTTTGCAGAAAATAACAATTTCCTTTTCTGAGCATTTTC
>JALVQM010000403.1 GCA_027025615.1 Desulfobacteraceae bacterium
GCCCTAGAGTTTGCTTTAGCCCTTTTCTTATAAATTTACCCAACCCGGCTGCCTGTCCAATACCATTTGGCGGCTTTAAAGACTGCCGTATCCTCATCCCATGCGCTCTACGATTTCCCGGGCAAACCGGGAACAGGACACTTTCCTGGCACCGTCAATCTGGCGGGCAAGATCGTAAGTGACGACCGCATCCCTGATGGCGGCCTGGAGAGCTTTGCGGATAACATCCGCGGCCTGCTTCCACCCCAGGTAATCCAGCATCATTGCCGCCGAAAGAATCAGGGAGCCCGGGTTTACCTTGTCCTGGCCGGCATACTTGGGGGCCGTGCCATGGGTGGCCTCGAACACGGCACACTTGTCGCCTATGTTGGCCCCCGGTGCCATCCCCAGCCCACCCACCTGGGCTGCAAGGGCATCGGAAATATAATCTCCGTTGAGATTAGGGGTGGCAATAACCGAAAATTCTTCTGGCCTCAGGAGCACCTGCTGGAAAAGCATGTCTGCAATACGATCTTTGATTACCACTTTGCCTTCCGGGCACCTGCCGTCATATTTTGAATAAAGGTCGTCTTCGGTAATGGTATGCCCGCCGAATCTTTCCCGGGCCACCTGATAACCCCAGTTGCGAAAAGCGCCCTCGGTAAACTTCATGATATTGCCTTTATGCATCAGGGTAACGCTGGGAAGGTTGTTTTCCAGGGCATAAGTTATGGCCCGGGCCACCAGGCGCTGGCTATTGGTTTTGCTGATGGGTTTTATCCCTATTCCGCTGTCTGCCGGCAGGTTGAACCCCATTTTTTCCCTCAACAGGTCGATTACCTCCCGGGCCTGTTCCGAGCCGGCCTCCCACTCGATGCCGGCATAAAGATCCTCGGTATTTTCCCTGAAAACGACCATATCGATTTTCTCAGGATGACGCAGGGGGCTCGGAACCCGCTCAATATACCTTACCGGACGCACGCAGGCATACAGGTCAAGTTTCTGCCTGATGCTAACATTGAGACTGCGCATTCCCCGGCCCACCGGGGTTGTCAAAGGACCCTTGATAGCCACCACATGACGCTGAATATCTTCCAGCACCTTGTCTGAAAGCCATTCACCGGTAGCGGCATGGCCTTTTTCCCCCACCAGCAGCTCCTTCCAGGCTATGGAACGGTTGCCATCATAAGCAACCTTGACTGCCGCATCCACCACCACGCGGGTTGCAGGCCAGATGTCCCGGCCGATTCCATCACCTTCTATAAAAGGTATCACCGGCCGGTCAGGAACCTGCAGGCTGCCGTCGGCAGCCAGAGTTATCAGCTCGCCTTTATTATTGTCTGTCATCAATAATCCTCCTTGATGGTTTTGCCGCAAGTACCATATCTGCGTTGCCGCATGACCTCGTAAAACGCCACTGTAGCAGCGGCCGAAGCATTCAAGGATCCAATTTGTCCCTGCTGGGGAATGGCCACTGAAAAATCGCAGTGCTTTTTAACAAGCGGCCTTACCCCCCTGCCTTCGGCGCCTATTACCAGTACCAGGGGTATCCTGAAATCAGCTTCGAAAACTGCAACCTGCCCGTCTGCATCAAGGGCTACGGCCCAAAAGCCTTCCTTTTTTAAACGCTGGAGGGTTCGTGCCAGGTTGGTCACCTGGACCAGAACCATGTGTTCCAGGGCTCCGGCCGAAGCCTTGACTGCGGCCGGGCTTGGTGGAGCCGAACGATTCCGGGCAACAACGATGGCTTCCACCCCGGCACAGTACGCACTGCGTACGATGGCCCCCAGGTTACGGGGATCAGTCACCTGGTCCAGGACCGCCCAGAAAGGCACCTGGCCCTTTTTTGCGGCAAGAGCCTGGTCAAGATTTATCACCTTATACACCCCGGCCACGGCGGCCACCCCATTGTGGCCCTCGGCCTTGACCAGGCTGCGAAACTTTTCAGGTTTCAAAACCTTGACCGGAACATTGCAACGCTCAGCAAGGGCAAACAGGCCCTGCTTGCGTCCGCTTTCCGCCGGCTCTGCTATAAGCACACGCTGAATACGGCGTCGGCCCGCTTTCAGGGACTCATTTACAGCATGATAACCGTATATTATTTCGGTAGGTTGTGATTTTTTCTTCATTTAGAAGAACTATCCGCTTGCGACAGGTAACCTCCCACCAACCCGACCAGCCGGCTGACGGTCTGCTCCAGATTATCGTTAACTATTACATGGCGGTAGAAATCTTTCTGTTCGATTTCACGACGGGCATTTTCCAGGCGACGGGCTATAACCTCCGGGCTGTCGGTGCCCCTGCCGGCAAGACGTTTTTCCAGAGTGGCCAGGTCCGGCGGCATTATGAAAATGGTAACCGCTTCCGGGTATCGTTCCAGTAATTGGCGCGCTCCCTGGACATCAATATCCAACAGGACCGAACGACCTTCGGCCAAAGCCTTGTCGATGGGAGCTGCCGGGGTGCCATAGTAATTGCCATGAACTTCGGCCCACTCGGCCCAGGCTCCGGTTTCGATGCCTTGCCGGAACTCTTGCCGGGAAACAAACAGGTAATCCCGGCCGTCTCTTTCTCCGGGACGGGGACAACGCGTCGTAGCCGATACTGAATAGACCAAACGGGGAAAAGCTTTGCGCAGAGCCTTGCATAATGTGGTTTTACCGGCCCCTGAAGGAGCTGAAATAATAAACAGGTATGCTTTGCCAACCATGGCTGAATCCACCGTCATTCCTGGCTCTTGATCTGTTCGAACCTTTGGGAAATGGTTTCAGCCTGAATTGCTGAAAGCACCACATGGTTGCTGTCCATAATTATGATCGACCTTGTTCTCCGGCCATGGGTGGCATCCACCAGGCAGTTTTTCTTGCGTGCCTCGTCCTTGAGCCTTTTCATCGGCGCAGAATTGGGCGCCACTATGGCCACCACCCGATCGGCCACCACGGTGTTTCCAAATCCTATGTTTAGCAATGTTCTTTCCATAATCCTGGTGTCTCCTGGGTTTGTTGCAGCCTTTTGACTTTTCAAAAACTCATGGCCCGGAACAAACCAGCCATGCCAACTGGTGCCTTATTACTCCAGACTTGAGTTGTCACCCAAGCTTGAGCAGCCACGGGAAGTACTGTCTGAAATCCCGCAGGGGTTAGGGCATGCGGCTTAGAGTGTCAGTGGTCTGTTACAACAGCCGCTCGGGGCTGCAGGCACAAATACTTTTTTGCCCTGAGAGCAGCCTGGCAATCCGGAGCCTCTGTTTGGTAAATTTCCCCCAGTTTATCATTCGATGTTTTGAACCTGCTCCCTCAATTTCTCTATCTCAGCCTTGGCTTCTACCACCAGATGAGCTACTTCCGCCTTGCCCAGCTTTGATCCCATGGTGTTAAATTCACGGTTAAGTTCCTGGAGCAGAAAATTAAGCTTGCGTCCAGCCGGCTCTCCGCTTTCCATGATTCGATTGAATTGTTCCAAGTGACTTGCCGCCCGTACCAGCTCTTCGGAAATATCGCTGCGATCGGCCAGGATGGAGGCTTCCTGGATTATGCGCTCCCGATCC
>JALVQM010000404.1 GCA_027025615.1 Desulfobacteraceae bacterium
TTGTCAACCTTTCCGGCCGTGGAGACAAGGATATCTTTACTATCGCCGATGCATTTGACGATCCGGGTTGGAAAGAATTCATTTTATTAAAGGCCCATCAATACAATGCTTGAAGAATACATCCGCAAACGGCTTAAAAAGAAAAAAATCCTTTTAATGACCCATATCGTAATGGGCTATCCTTCCCTGCCAGAGTCCATGGAACTTGTGGCAACCATGGTTGAGGCAGGAGTCGATCTAATGGAATTGCAAATACCGTTTTCAGAACCAATCGCAGACGGCCCGGTTATTTTAAAGGCTAACCAGGCAGCCCTGTCCGGCAGGACAACCGTTGCTCAATGCCTGGATTTTGCCGGAAGCGTTTCAAAACAGTTCGACATCCCCTTTCTTATAATGACTTACAACAATCCGATTTTTAAATACGGCCCGGAAGCTTTTACCAAAGCCCTGGCAAAAAGACGTATACGGGGAACCATTGTAGCCGATCTTCCTCCTGAAGAGGCAAGTCAGTATTGCGAACTGATGCAGGCCCGTGGGCTGGCCCCGGTCTTTATCTTCGCTCCCACGACCACCGATACCCGCATGCAATATATTGCCAGCCACAGCCGGGGCATGGTTTACTGTATGGCCCGCAAAGGAGTAACAGGCAGACAAACCGACTTTTCCACTTCCCTGAACAGGTACTTAGGGCGATGCCGCAAAGCCACCTCCCTGCCCCTTGCCGTAGGTTTTGGAGTTTCATCAAAGAAAGACGTTGATTTTCTTACCGGCAAGGCCGAAATTGCCGTAATTGGTACCAAGACTATCCAGATTCTGGAAACAAAAGGCCTGACTGCCGTCAAAAATTTCCTGGCCAAGTTGGCCGGGTCTTGAAAATCCGACGATAGTTCAGCCCGGGTTTTGCAGCTGGCGAGTTTGCCGAAGATGCGAGGCGGAAGGCAGGCAGACGTACTCTAGTAATTCAACTGCCCTCCAACAAAGCAGATTCGGTAAAATCGCCAGTCCCTTGGGGCTTCAAATGCCTTGGCAGGCTGTTAAAAAACGTCATGAGCGCAGGTCAGACAAGGCAAAATCCGACGAAAAAGCGCAGTTTATTGGTAATAAATGAGCATTTTGAGGAGGATTTTAACACCGTATGGCCAAGCGTAATAGTTTTTCAACAGCCTGCTAGGACTTTTCACCGCTTGAACTTCTCCTTACCGGTGAAGGCACGACCGGGAACAAATACATGCTAACTATGTAATAATTCAATGTAATTGCTTCTTTTCAGACATTTGAAGTGCATAATCCGGGTTCAAACCTTTTTTCCGAATAAGCCATTGATCAGGATCAGACTTTAAACCGGCTGACAAGCTGGTTCAGCTTAGCAGCCAGTTTGGAAAGATCCTCGGTCTGCTCCCGGACATCCGCGCTTTGTTGCGACATTTCCGTAGAGGCGTAGTTTACCTGATTCAGGTTCTCAGCAACCTCTCCAACGGCGGCAGTACTTTCCGCCACCTTTTCGTTCACCTCTTTAACACCGCTGGAAACCTGGGCCACATTACCGGCTATCTCTTTTGTGGTGGTGGATTGTTCTTCAATGGCTGCGGTTATGGTGGAAACTATTTCATTTATTTCGTTGATAATTGAAGTAATAGTTTCAATATCGTCAATTGTACCATCAGCAGTTTGCTGGATCCCCGCGATACGCTTCTTTATCTCTGCCGTAGCCAATGCTGTCTGGTTTGCCAGCTCCTTGATTTCATTTGCAACCACGGCAAAACCCTTGCCGGCCTCACCGGCCCGGGCAGCTTCTATGGTGGCGTTAAGCGCCAGGAGATTTACCTGTTCTGAAATATCAGTGATAGTCTCAACAACATTTCCAATATCCTGGGCTGCGTCACCAAGCTCGTCGACCCTCCTGGAGGCGGTTTGAACTTTGTCAACAGCCTGTCCGGTAATATTGTTGGCCGTCTCGGTGTTGTTGGCAATCTCGTTGATTGTGGCTGTCATTTCCTCAGCAGCCGAAGCTACCGTGGACAGGTTAACATGTGATTGCTCCATGGCCGATGCGATGGCACCGATATTTTGATTTACCGACTCGGATATGGAAGTAACAGCCTCGCTTTTATCAGAAACTTCTTTGGCGCGAGCGTCCATTTGTAAACAAAACGTTTCAAGCTTATTGGATGATGATGCCAAAAGGCCCGCATTGGAAGCCACCTCCTTGATAATACCATGCATCTTTTCTATAAAAACATTGAACCAATGGGCCAGATCGCCCAGTTCATCCTTAGAGGTTATTTCCAGCCTACGGGTCAAATCTCCTTCACCTTCAGCTATATCTTTTAAACCCACAACCACCAGATTTACCTTGCGAACAAAGGAACGCGCCATCCAGTATGCCAGCGGCATGACAATTACCAGGCAAAACAGATAGACTCCAGCCAGCATCAACATCATCTGGTTTGTGTTGGCCTGGGCTTTGGCTTTTGACGTGGCCGCGCTTATCCAGCCAGCTGCACCAAGGGGTATGACAGCCTGAAAGTAGGACTTTCCGGCCTGGCTGATTTCGTTAAAAGCTACAGAGCCTTTCTTGTTTTCACTTTGTCGGAGACCAGGAGACAACACCAGTTGTTTGTATTCAGCAAGAGTGCCTGTCGCCTTTTTACCGTCGGGGAGAAACAAATTAACTTCCATACCCCCAATTTTACTCATCCGTTCGGCAAAACTTTGTCCCAAAAGTTGACGGGAAACGAGAACTCCAAACAGGCCCTTTTCAATCTTTTTGGTCTTCTTGTTTAAACTGTTAGCAAATATTGGCACACGCGTTTCCATACAGATTGAATCTGCCATGGGTACAAATTCCTTTTGAGGCTCACGGTACAGGTCTCCTGAAAGGTGTGCCTCAAGGTGCTCCAGGGACATATGCGAAGAATCATGCCACTTGGCGTCTCTCATTGAAGCCCCTCTGGGAACCCTGCTGTAGACAAATTGCGAACCCTTGGCATGATAAGCATATCCGGCCATCAATTCCTGTCCTGAATTTAACGCCTGGGCAAATGCCATGATCCTGCCCTCGCCATCATAGATGGCCACCTGCCAGAGACCGCCTGTAACCAAGAGCTGGGACAGGCCCTGGACACACTCCAGGACTGAAGAGCGAGTAAATTCAATTTGTCCCTGCCTGTTAAAATCAGAAATGAATTTGACTTTTTCACCGATCTTGTTGCTCCTGATAAAAAGCAGCGTATCTCTCTGCTGCTTTTCATGGCGATTTTGCAAATCATCAAGAATAATATTAAGGGTAGCTTTCAGGCTTTCCTGGGCAGCGGCCTTGTTTTGTCGTTGCAATAACACCGCCACAACAGCTGTGGAACAGACGACAATGAAAAATACGACGCCTAGTACCGCAGCCAAGAATTTGTTTTTCAAACCCATTTTCATTATAGGCCCCCTGCTTTTTGTAAATTCAGACCACATCCCATATTGATTGCTGTTACCATTTCTCTATTTCGGTTCAAGAAACGCCGGACTTTAATCTTTTTAGCAATGTACCAAGGAGTTACGGCAGGAGATCATCGCAGCAACCAGATTGATTTTAAACCCCGGCATGGGAAAATAGATCAAATGGGCTTTTGCTCTTGAAAATAAAAGATTCATTGGATCTTTTTCAAGCCAGCCGGGCAGGCTCTGCGGAAACAGCGGATTATGTTTACATATGATATGCTTAAAATAATTATGGCGACATTATTGCACAGCAAAACCAGACATTTTACTTTTAGCCCCTGCAATCCGAACTCGATTCCTGTTGGCAGCATAACTGATTATAGACAACCCATCTTAAATCAGGTTGGCTTCAAATTAATGTCTTTCGTAAACCAGCTTGACTTGCCAGGATTGTTTTTGCAATATACGTGGCTTCATTAAAGACAACCCTAAAATCATTGCAAGGAGCCATTCTGAATGAAACTGTTAATTGGACTAGACGGGTCGGAAGCCTCCCGGCATGCCTTGACTGAAGCCCAGAAAAGGGCCCGTATGCTAAACGCCGAATTGCACATCCTTACATCCGTTGCACCTAACGAAAACCGCAATGGTACCAGGCAAAACTTTGTCGCTCATCTGGATGAAGCTAAAATGTTGTGTAATGCCTGTGGTATTGAGTGCCACACGGTGCTTGCTGACCACGAATTGACCCCGGCAGAAGAGCTGCTGGCCTATGCCAAGGATAAAAATATCGACGAAATAATTATCGGTATCAAAAGAAGATCTCAACTGGGTAAAATGATTTTCGGCTCCACCGCACGGCAAGTTATCATTGAAGCAGGATGCCCTGTTCTGACAGTAAAATAGATCCGGCTTTCTTTACCCCTTGGTTTCCATTTACCAACCCTGCTATAATCCGGATATGAACTCCAGGGCCAAACAACAACTAAAGCCAAGTACAAAGCGCAAGTCCAGATTATGTTTGTCCTGCGGTGATGTGCTTACCGGCAGGCGACGCCGTTATTGCAGTGATTATTGTCGCCAAATGCTGCTGGCCGCGCTGAACCGCAGGACCGGTTTATTGACCGCCCTGGGCACGCGTTATGCTACATTTTATTTTACTCGCTGGATGGTAATAATGGACCTGCTGCCCTATGGTACAGACCAGATATACAGTTTTATCCTGCCTCGCGGACCTGGGCAAAAACCCAGGCAGGCCTTTTGTGAAATGTCAAATCGTCTGGGAGATGTATGGTGGGCTGAAAAAAACCGGTCTCATAAACGTTACCTTGCCAGCAAAGTGGTTCTCGACAAGGCCCACAAGCCCCGAATTCCCAAAGAAGTGGTTATGCCCCTGACCACATCTGTTCCGGCTGTGGGCAGCAGCGTGCTCCTTACTTTGCGCTTGACTCCCGCCCAACTAAGCTCCGACAACCTGCTGGACGAAATCAAACGGGCCTATCGCCGCCAAGCCAAACGTCATCACCCCGACCTTGGTGGCAAAACAGAAGCTTTTCGTAGAATCCACGAAGCTTACGAAAAATTGCTAAACTGGGCCCAACATCCGACTTTGATCCACCGCAGTGGATTTCCTGACAAGTGGTTTTATGAAGGTATGTCCAACCGCTGGAAAGCACCGATTGCCCAACGCCGGGGGTTTTAGTAATCGCTCGTCGGCCAGCCCGTCACCCTCCAATCACAGATTTGCCCAGACAAACTGCCAATGGGTAAAATTATGATTTGTTTTTATTCTTAAGGGTCGTATCTTTCTGTTTCTTGAGTAACTCGATTATTTCCTGCTGCTGTCTGATCAATTCCAGATTGGTCTTGACCAAAAACTCCGAGCTTACCGCGATTTGTTTCAGATAGACTTCAGATGGATTGTTGCTGTAGTTTTTGCTTCCGGCGTTTTGTTCGGTCAGTGCCTGGTTGAAAGCTTCAGTGAGGTCGAAATATATGCCCACATGGGGTCCCCCCCTGCCCGGATGCCATCCATGGTGCCAGGAAAAAGCCACTCCGGCCCCCAAAACAATTAAACATGCCGCCGAAACCCCTAGTGCCAGTTTAAAATACTTGCGTATAGTCATGATATTAACTCCTTTTTCTGACCCGTTATGGACGATGTCTATCTTATAAGCTATAATGATTGCTGTTCATACATTATCTTGTTAAAAGATCTACATGATTAATATGACCGATGGCCCATTTTGGGAAAAAACTTCCCTTGATAAGTTGAACAGCAGGCAGTGGGAAGCTCTCTGTGATGGATGCGGGCGATGTTGCCTGCAAAAATTTAAAAATCCAACAACCGGTAAAATTTTCTATACATCCGTGGCGTGTTTTTTGTTGGATTTGGAATCGTGCCGTTGTACAGCCTATGCCCTGCGCCACAGGCTGGTCCCTGGCTGTATTCAGTTAACTCCTGATAACATTGAAACATTGCGCTGGCTGCCTAAAACTTGTGCCTACCGTCTTTTAGCCGAGGGCAAAAACCTGCCCGCCTGGCATCATCTGGTCACAGGTAACAAAGACTCGGTTCATGAGGCAGGAATCTCGGTTCGCCATAGGGCTATCTCGGAAATCCTCGTTCATCCCGATGATCTTGAATATTACTGTCTGGATCATCGCCTTTGACCAGCTGACACAATTTTCTTCCTAAATTCTTCATACCGTAGGTAAAAAGGTGGTCTCCTGATTTTGGTCATCCTTGATGGAAACCGTATCGCCTGTATAACGAGACCATTGCCTCGGGTACATGAAATTCATAACATTATAAAACATGGCCTCAAGCAGGGCGATAGAACTTATTTCAGCAGGTTGCGAGTCCAGGTCAGAAATTGCCATCTGGTTGGTCTCTATCCTGAACTTCAGTATACGTATTTGTTCGAGAAATTTTACGGCATCGTCCAGGGCAGAATTTTGCTTGGAATCGTTGTGTTTCCTTGCAAGCAGCCTCATTTTGCTCTGTTCGATAAAGGTCGAGGTACCTTCCTGGATCTGTTTTTTCTGATGGGGATGTTTAAAAATAGCTTGCCTTTGGAGTAAATTATTCACCCTTTCTTCAAGTTTTACAACCCGTCTTGTCAGTTCCTGCTTGATTTCATTCAGCATGGGTTTGGGCACCTTGATCCGTATGCTGTCCAAAACATCAATATGGGTGATCAATGAGGTTTCAAATTCCTGGACAGCACTGGACCAGAAAAGCGAACTCTGTTCCATCATCACCTGGAGTTTTTCCTGGGCTTTTTTCTTTGCCCGTAATTTGCGAAGCATATCGGAAAAAAGTCCGGCTGTTTTTACAAACAACGTATTACCAACGATAATTTTATAGATTATGGCCATAACCGCAAACCAGTCCTGTAAATGGAGTGTTTGCCTGACATCTTTGAAAATAAGGGCCAGAGCCTTGTTAGGTAAAAAATGAGAGGGTGTAGCATAAAGCGGCGTTCCGCCCAGTTGGGGCTGTTCTACGGGTTCACCATTTTCCTGCTTCATTATGGCAGCGGTTTCCATGTCTATCAGGCCCATGGAAAAACCATTAATATCGTTCAAAAAGTTAGGATAGCGGGCTGGATCACCGGCAACGAATAAATTTTCGGGTTTCAGATCTCGCATGGCCACCTTTTTCTCTGCAAGCCGGGCGAGCATGTCCAGCATGGCAGAAGATAGATTTCGGCGCCAGGTGCGGGTCTTTTCATAACGACTATTGACCAAATATGCTTCCACCATCTTCCTGAAAGCCAGCAAATCACTGCTGTGGTCTTCTACCAGACGTCCAACATATTGGACAACCCTCTGGTCCAGGGTCTCCTCAGATGATTCAGTTTTCTCTGATTTATGGCCATATTTGCTTAAAAAACTTATGAACCAACGACGCAACTGGTATTGTGAACAAACGTCAGCTACACCATAATTTGCACACCATTTACGGAGCCGATCTTCTATCTCATTGAAAATTTTTGCTGTCTGTATTCCCAGATGCCAATAATCCTCACCGTAACGCCCTGTGAAACCATTTTGATCCCAGACAAGCTCGCCATGGGATACAATTTCTTCTTCTACTGTGCTGCGATCACTATGAATATCTTCAATGGTCCGACTCAGAAAAAAATGTTTTGAAAGTTCCATGAAAAACACGAAACTATTTCCAATCTTTAGATATTCTTGATATTCGGGGCGGGTCTCAACCAGATTTTTATACCTCTTTTCAACCTCGTCCTGGCTCAACTCATCCATGTAGGGCAGATTGTAAACTTTTCGCAGAATCACCGAGACCCTGGGAACAATGCACGGAATTGGAGACAATTGTTCGGCAACAAGCGCTTCTCTGGCTATTTGCTTGTTATATTGATAGAATTCAGTGATTGACTGGGGTGGAACCTTGACGACCAGGTGGGTATCGTAAATTACATAAAAACACTGGCTCCTGCTCCCGGCCCCGGCGCTAAGCAATCCTATGGACATTCTACGCACCAGCCAGTCGCCGCTTGGTTTAATCCGCATTAAAAAGACATTTTCCGGGCAGCGCTCACGGGTTTCCACCTTATACATTTGGCCGGGAGTGTCTTTGTCTATTCCGGATTGAATTTTGAACAGATTGAAAAAAAATAACTGGATTTGCTGTTGCAGGGGAAGCTCTTCTGATAATATTTTATCGTTCTTAATTTTTTCTCCAGTGGTAGAGCTGAATTTGTCGCTTACCCCGGCCTTGACTTCGCTTGATCGCAAACTTTTCTTGCGACTTGTCTGCCTGGACCAATATTTTAACGCCAATATAATCATTAAAACCGCAATTATCACCAGTACAAGCAATAAGGCCGCCGGCACTATTCCTCCAGTGAACATAACAAGCTTGTGCCAGTAACTCTGGAGTAAGAAAAAACCGCTGCCCTGATTCTGATTTACGGCCACATGCTTCTGGATCGCAAATGCAGTCTGCAAGCCCATGCACTTCAGGCAAAGGGAAATTAATGCGTTTAGTTTCAACAGTTTAATACAACGAAAAGATTTGCTGAAAAGCAAATAAAATAAAAATCGGAAACGGTTTGCATGAAACCGGGTTGGCATGGATAACCTTGCTGTTGCTTAGCCTAAGCTGGCCTGCTCGGCATCTTCCGGTTCAACACCAAGCAATAGCTTTACAGGACCTACCTGTATAACATCATCATTTTCCAGTTGCACTGTTCCTTTGACAGTTTGACCATTAACTTTTGGCTTCAGCAGCCCGCTGGCGTATGAAAGAAAATAATGTCCGTTTGTAAAATTTATAGTGGCTGCCGGGGCACCATATAACAAAGACCATATTCCTCTAATAACCACATCAGCATCATTGTTTCTTCCGATTGTCACAAGCCCCTTGTCAAGCTCTAAACTTCCCTGTCCTCCCTGGAGAAATAAAAGGATGCCGGGTGTTGTCTGGCCGCTTTCTTTTCCAAGGTCCTTTTCAGATTCAAATTCCTGTTTGAGCATATTTCTGTACTGCTCGGGGTTCATAACCATGGTTTGATCGGAACCAATATCTGCCGGGCTGACACCCGCTGCCCCGTTTCGGTGAGACTCTCCATCAAAATCGATTGAGTCCTCTAAATCAACCAGCATCTTGTGCTTACCTATGGTGATAACATCCTGATGGTTGATTCGACAGGAGGCAATAGATTCTCCATTAAGGAAAGTCCCATTTTTGCTTTCCAGGTCGGTCAACTGGTACTTGCCTGCATGATTATCAATCCTGGCGTGGATACCTGAAACAGCCAGGTTATCGATAACTATATCGTTATCCCGCCGCCTGCCTATTGTAAGTGCCTGGTCGGATACCAGAGGATAAACACCCAATACCTTATCTTTGAATTTGAAAATAATACGAGCCATACGCGATCCTTTATTAAAAACCACCTATGAAAAACATAATTTTAATCATTTAGTCAAGGTATTATGCCTGTTTTCTATCAAGGTTCCCAATTTTGGCTTCAGTTTTACGTATTTTGTTCACCTTAATGTATCAGGCAAATTTATTATCAGCAAGTATGACGACAAATATCACATCGATATTATAATATATTGCAAAATCCACCATAAGTCTTTCAAATTTATAAAATGCTGTATTTGACTTGAAGTTAATCGTGATTAGTATTTATGCAAATTTTGGACCACTTGTTACAGGAGGACAAATAATAATATGCGTTTCGATAAATTTACCATAAAATCACAAGAGCTTTTACAAAACGCCCAACAGGCGGCATCCAGCCATAACAACCAGCAAATTGAACCCGTCCACTTGCTGATGACCATGCTGGAAGAAAAGGACGGTGTAGCCAGCTCAATATTACGCAAGCTCGGCGTTTCACCCGGAGCAGTTGCCCAGGAAGTGGTCTTGGCCGTAGACAGGTTGCCGAAGGTATCCGGGGTAACCGAGGTATATATTTCGCCTCAAACCAAGGCGGTACTTGACAAGGCCTTTTCGGAAGCCGCCCGGATGAAGGACGAGTACGTCAGCATAGAACATATCATGATCGCCCTGGCTGACGAAAAAAGTTCAGACGCGGGCCGAATACTCGACCGCAACGGCATTACCCGTGAGGCTATTCTTAAAGTCCTGATGGAAATCAGGGGTTCGCAGAGAATTACTGACCCCAATCCCGAGGAAAAGTACCAGGCCCTGGACAAATTCAGTCGCGATTTGACCGAGTTGGCTCGGCTGGGCAAAATAGATCCGGTCATTGGACGAGATGAGGAGATTCGCCGTATAGTCCAAGTCTTGTCGAGGCGGACCAAGAACAACCCGGTGCTGATTGGAGAACCCGGAGTCGGTAAAACTGCAATAGTCGAAGGACTGGCCCAACGGATAGTGGCAGGCGATGTCACCGAAAGCCTTAAAAACCGCCGACTGGTGGCTCTGGACATGGGCGCTTTAATCGCCGGGGCAAAGTACAGGGGAGAGTTTGAGGATCGCCTGAAGGCTGTGCTGAAAGAGGTGGAAAAGGCTGAAGGTGAAATCATTTTGTTCATCGATGAGCTGCACACCCTTGTAGGGGCGGGTGCCACCCAAGGGGCCATGGACGCATCCAACATGCTCAAACCGGCTCTGGCCCGCGGAACTTTGCGATGTGTGGGAGCTACAACCATTAACGAATACCGCAAATATATTGAAAAAGACCCGGCCCTGGAAAGACGTTTTCAGCCGGTAATGGTCACTGAACCGACGGTGGAAGATACCATATCTATTTTAAGAGGTTTGAAAGAAAAATACGAGGTCCACCATGGTGTCAGAATCAAGGATTCAGCCATAGTTGCTGCAGCAACGTTGTCCCACAGGTATATCACCGACCGCTTTTTGCCTGACAAGGCAATCGATCTGATCGATGAATGCGCTTCCAAGTTAAGGATTGAAATCGATTCCATGCCGACTGAGATAGATGATGTCCAGCGCAGGATCACTCAGATGGAAATTGAACGCCAGGCACTTAAGAAGGAAACCGATGCTGCCTCGCGCCAAAGGCTTGCCAGGCTTGAACAGGAATTGGAGGAGCTACGCAGCCAAATGGCAGAAATGAAAGCCCATTGGGATAACGAAAAACGCCTTATTCAGGAAATTCGCTCAATCAAGGAAGAGCAGGAAAAAACCAACATTGAACAGCAGCAGGCCGAAAGGCAGGGCGATTTTGCCCGCGTGGCGGAGCTGCGCTACGGAAAAGCCATGGAGCTTGCCAAGCGTCTGGAAGAGGCACGTCAAAAGCTCGCTCAGCTCCAACAAAAGCGCAAAATGCTGAAGGAAGAGGTGGACGACGAAGATGTTGCCGAAGTAGTTGCGCGCTGGACCGGGATCCCTGTCAGCAAAATGCTGGAAAGCGAAAAAGAAAAGCTCATCCGGATGGAAGAACGCCTGAGCCAGCGGGTCGTAGGGCAAAAAAGGGCCATAGAGGCTGTTTCCAACGCTGTCCGCAGGGCTCGGTCCGGATTGCAGGATCCAAACCGGCCCATAGGGTCTTTTATTTTCATGGGTCCCACGGGGGTCGGCAAAACCGAACTGGCTAAAGCCCTGGCCGAATTTATCTTCGACGATGAACAGGCCATTGTCCGGATCGATATGTCAGAGTATATGGAAAAACATGCCGTTGCCCGCTTGATAGGAGCCCCTCCCGGATACGTGGGTTATGAAGAAGGCGGTTACCTGACCGAGGCTGTACGCCGCAGGCCATATTCTGTGGTGCTTTTCGACGAAATAGAAAAAGCCCATCCTGAAGTATTTAATGTGTTGCTCCAAATCCTGGACGACGGGCGGATGACCGATGGCCATGGTAAAACAGTGGATTTTACCAACACCCTGATAATTATGACGTCCAACGTGGGCAGCCAGTGGATTCAGGAGCTGGGAGCCGACCAGCGGGAGGAGATGCAACGAAGGGTAACCGATGCTTTACGGGCCCAGTTCAAACCTGAATTTCTCAACCGGATCGACGAGATAATTATCTTTTACAAACTGACCGCGGAACAGATCGGGGCCATCGTCGATATCCAGATGCAACGCCTGAACAGGCGCCTGGCCGAGCGTAAAATAAGCCTGGAACTTGATCCCAGTGCCCGTGAGCTGCTGGTTGAAAGAGGATATGATCCTGTCTATGGAGCCCGTCCTCTGAAACGGGCCATCCAGCAATTGATCGAAAACCCGCTGGCAATGGAAATACTAAAAGGAAATATAAAAGAAGGCAGCCGTCTTCAGGCCCGGGCTGAAGGTGAAGCTATCGGTTTCGTGACGCTTTAAATATAGAAAAACCGTCACGGGTGCAATTGCCTTTGTTAAAAATAGATGCGGCGGCCGATGGCCGCCGCATCCGCGCCCGTTTTGCCAAGCTCCCTACTTTCAGCCTCCGAAATTGCCACTTCCCAGACCACGCATGGCCTCTTCAGTAGTCACTCTCAGAGTACTGATGGCAGCATTGAATTTTTCACGCTCGGTCTGAATGTCATCAATACCGGTTTCAGGAGTACAATTGTCACGAATCTGTTCAATACGCTCGTCCAGTTCTTCGATGAGAATGTGCAAATCTTCAATGGTGCTCAGCAGCTTAGCCTTCTCTCCACCCGGCAGTTTGTCCATCTTGCGGGTGATATCGTAGATTATTGCTTTCCAACCTGTAAGTTCCATTTCCATTGTTTTACAACAATTTCTTGCTTTCATGATATGCTCCTTTCTTTATTGTTATTTTCTTTTATTGTCGAGTTTACTAATTTTCAGCTTTTACTATTTTAATAACAAGATGCATGCCAAGGACTTATAGTTGAGCCACAATTGGCGACCATAACAATTAACCAATTGATAATTCTGGATATTATTTTAATAAAAATTGGTCTATGATAGAGAAACGTCAAAGGTTGAGAAGCGTTACTGCCGATTGGTAACGTAACTTAAGGACTGGATTTAGCTGGTAACGTTACATGTTGAACTGAAACTCCCTGGCACCTCAATAATGTTTTCCACCTAGGCCCAAAGAGTCTGCCGACAATATATTTCAATTTACCGGGACAAGCCGGCTGCGCGTTGAATGCAATGACAATTCAATCGGCCAAGGATTGGAAGGTCATTTTGACACAGCGGCCATTGTCCTTTTCAGAGTAGAAATATCAAAAGGTTTGGCAAGGGCAGCCTTGAAACCATATTCCTGATAATTGGCCATAACAGGATCGTTGCTGTAACCACTGGATACTATCAGCTTGACATCGGGGTCCATGGCAATCAGCTGTTTTGCAGTGTCGATACCTCCCGATCCGCCTGGTATTGTCAAGTCAAGAATAACTATGTCGATATTTTCCCTGCTGGCCATGGCCTGTTTATAAAGCCAGACCGCTTTCCTGCCGTCGTCGGCCGTTTTTACCTTATATCCCAGATGCATCAGCATTTTTTCGGCTGATCGAAGGACCATTTTGTCGTCGTCCATGATCATCACGGTTTTATTGCCAGGCTCCAGGAATGGCTCCCGCCCTGTTTCCAGGGCTTCGCTCCCGTGTTGCGCTGCAGGCAAATAAATAGTGAAAATCGTGCCTTTGCCGGGATGGGAGTTTACAAGAATAAAACCACCATGCTTTGTTATCACCGAATGCACGATGGCCAAGCCCAAACCATCGCCCTCCTGTTTGGTTGAAAAGTATGGGTCGAATATAGTTTCAAGATATTTGTGGGGGATTCCCACACCTTGATCCGAAATCGTGATTTTAATATATTTTCCGGATTTGAGCCCATGAAAATTTTCAGCTTCGGGATTATCAACGTTATGGCAGGCTATTTTGATCTTACCGCCTTTGGGCATAGCCTGGCGGGCGTTCAACACCAGATTCTGAACTACCTGACTCATTTGACCGGTGTCCACATCAGCAAGCCACAGGTCTTTTGCAATATCAAAGACACAAGACACATTGCTGCCCCTGGTGACAAAAGCTGCAGATTCCCGGATTACATTGGCAAGCGAGGCGATTTGCTTAACCGGTTCACCTCCTTTGGCAAAGGTCAAAAGCTGGCTTGTCAGATCCCTTGCCCGCATGCAGGCATTTTCGGCTTCCTGTAAAAGTTCATGGGCTTCGCTGCCTGGTTCAAGCAAAGTCCTTGAAAGATTTATATTGCCGAGGATAGCCATTAATATATTGTTGAAATCATGAGCAATCCCTCCAGCCAGCAGGCCAACCGAACGCAATTTCTCGTTTTTCAGAATCTCTCGTTCCAGGCGCCTTTTTCCGGTAACGTCACGGAATACCAAAACAACCCCGACCACCCTGTTCCGGCTGTTAAGAATCGGTGCTCCGCTGTCGGAAATGACCCTGCGCCTGCCATCTTTGGCGATCAAGACGACATTACGTTCCAAATTATCAACCTGTCCCGAGTTCAAAACCATCGATACGGGATCATCACCAATTTCCTTTCCGCTTTCAGAGACAACCTGAAACACTTCGGTAACCTGCCTGCCAAGGGCTTCTGATTCCGGCCATCCGGTAAGCCTGGCAGCCACTTTGTTGAAAAGCTCTATACGTCCTTCGATATCAGTGGCAATGACCCCGTCTCCTATACTTGCAAGGGTTACCGCCAGACGCTCTTTTTCTGCAAGGAGTTCTTCCTGGGCTTTTTTGCGCTCGGTAATGTCTCGAACTACTGCAATTATAAGATCATTTTTATTGATTTTTGTGTGTTTTAAAGAGACCTCCACCCAAAAAACCTCACCATTTTTTCTTTTGGCCAGCCATTCAAAAGTCTGGGGTCCTACCTCAATGGTCCGTTGTACGAACTCCATGGCCTTTTTGCTGGTGTATGGATGACGGCCGCAGCTTGCATCTTCAATCTGCAGCTGCAAAGCTTCCTTGCGGGTATAACCGTACATATCAAGCATTGCCCGGTTCACGTCCAGAATTGCCCCGCTGGCTGCGTCATGAATAAAAATAGCATCATTGGGTGAATTCAATATTTCACGATACCATTTTTCACGTACCTGGAGTTCGCTGTGTTGTTTATGAATTTTTCGCACCTGTCGTCGGACCTGGATGCGCGACAAAAGAGCTGCAAGGGCCAACAGGGCCAAAACGACCAGCAATGTCTTGATCGTATGCATGACCCTGGGAGGAAGAACTTCAACTGTTTTCTCGGTAATTCCTGTCTCAAAATATTTTTTAATCAAATCAAAATAACGTGAATTGGGGTCCTGTTTAAGTTGGTGGATGTGATAGTTGATGCGCCCAGACAGATACTCCGTTAATGGGCCGTTCAGGGGAAAAGCAAACTTCACGTTAATCGGCTGAAAAATAATCGCCGTGTTTTTTACCCTGAAACGGCCGGCATTTTTATTTCCATAATTACGATTGGTAATCCCTGCATCAGCCCTGTGTTCTTCAACAGCTTTGAAAACCTGATCGTAGTTTTCAAGCTCCAAAAAGGTACACTCCAGATTAAAATTTCTGACTATCTCCCGCAGCCCGCCCGATCCCTCCAGGTTGACACTTCCTTTCAGGGCTGCAACGGTTTTATGATCCAAATCGCGGATTGATTCTATCTCGTTTTCATCTTTATGCACATAAACCCTGCTCCAGCTCATCAAAACCGGTTCTTTGGAAAAAAGATATCGCTCGGACCGGGCCTTGGTATAGGCAACATCAGGCATGATATCTATGGCTGACTTGCTCAACCGCTCAAGGCACTGGGGCCATGTACCCCATACATATTCCAGATACCAATGCTCCCTGCGGGCAATATACCCGAGCAACTCCGGCCAGAAACCTGCAATTTTGCTGTTTTCGGTTTTATAGATTTTGGGGTGGTTGGCGTAAGCGCCGACTTTTACCAATAAAGGTTGCTGTCCTATTGCAGGTTGTGTATCTGTCGCCAGGCAAACCAATAAACAAAAAACCAACAACAAGCACCTATATATTGCTTTTGAAATCAAATAGATCTACCCCTCTGAAAAAGATGCCGATGCTGCCTGTCTGTCAAATTAATTTTTGCCCAAACCAAACAGGGAAAACGTTCTTAGCCATTCTGCCGTTGCCAATGATTACAAACGACAATTTGCACAATCCATGCGGGTCATTCCTGAAAAAACTTTCAAAAAGCCTGAAGTCCTCCCAATCCGCAACAAGATCTTACCATCCCCACATCAGGCATTCTCCCAGTCGAGACGCAACTACATCCTGGAACTGGTGGAACCTGTAACCCACCACGGTAATCAGGTATGTTAAAAAAAGATACCCCATAAGAGGGTCTTCAGAAAACAGACGCAATAAGTCCTTTTTGGCCACCCTGACCAAGCGACAACTTGGTGTGGCACAAAATGCCGAAAGTCGCATAGTATAAGGTGGCACGAAACACGACCATCCCAGGGCCCGGGATTCATGTGTTTTCTTGCTGGCAGAAACTGATGAAATTGTCTGTTCTTTCAAGGCGACCCGTCCATCGGGTAATTCAAACCTCAAGTCCACCTCTCCGTCTACAACGGTCCAGAAATGTTCTGCAGGATCACCCTCTGTAAAAAGCTTGTCGTTTTGCGTGTATTCGACGACTTCACAAAACGGCCTTATTTTTTCCATTTGATAAGGAGTAAATTCTTTGAAGGCGTCGACCTTTCTAAGCAATTCCATGGATATCATATTTCCCTCCCTTGATTTGGCTGCGGTTTAAAAACTGCGGGTTTCGCGTACCGGTCCAAGCGTTGCTTTATCCCCGGGACTAAAACCATATTTTTCAGGTGCAGCCGGCTTCCAACCGGATCTTGAAATCCCTGAAGAAAGTCACCGTGAAACCAGGAAAGAAAACAGCTTGTGCTTGCAAAATTTTTTAGGCGCTCTGCTATTAAAAGTAAAAACCTATAACTCGGCCAAAAGCAAAAATTTTTAATATAGCCTACACCTGGGTCTAATCCTGCACAAAGAATCAGTAAGCAGAGAAAATCCAATGGATTTGGTCAGAAAGGGGTCCACCAAGCAGGCTTGACAAAGACTCAGCTCTGCCTATGCGGCAGATTTTAACCAAGTTCCTATAATATTATGAGTTCAGGTTACGGCCAGTGTCAAGATATAGATACATTATAAACGCAAAGGCACTGAATTTCAAAAATATTACGTGTTACGTGAAGCTATTACGGCCGAAATCTTTTCTTTGGGATAAACCCCCTGTTCAGTAACCAGGTAATCAACCATGTCAAGATCCAGCAAGTCATGGGAATATACCGTCAGCCTGTAGCTGCATTGATCCTGAACCTGGTCAATCATCTTGGTGTGAATTTGCTGATCCTGGGATGGCAGATGGGAAAATTTTAATGTGTTGGCAAACAAGTAAACCGGAATACCATGATAATGGCACAGAGAAGCGATGTTGGCTGTTCCAACCGCTGTTACCGCTTTTCCATCATGGGTAACAGAGAGAGCGCCCACGAACATCCTGTCGGCCTGCTGAACATAGTGCCCCATGGCATATTCGGGAACCACCACGGTATTCATTCGGGCCTCGTCAAGAGCCTTGATAATTTTGCGTGTTTTTACAAAATCCTGTTTGAGAACAATCACTTTTATCTTTTTTGCCATTACCTGGTGGGCAAGTATCAGCATATTAACCACATCCAGGCTGGCCGTATGGACTATAATCGTATCTCCAGTTTCAATGCAGCCCATGCCCAACTCGATAATTTTACCCACTTTGTCTTTAAGCCGCGAATGCTTGGCCCTTAAAATGGAAATGGCCGTATTGCGCACCTTTTCCAGATCCTGGGAAAAATGAGGCTGCATTTCTATTTCAAATTCTTCCATCAAGTGAATCAGGGGAATAATCCTTGGCCGGGTACTCTTGATGGCCTCGGCCAGCTCGAGGTAAAGTTCTTTGATTTGCTCCGGTTCGCATTTTAAGCGCTCGATGGATGCGATAAACGCTTCCAGGGCCAACAAGGCTGTCCGGGAGGCTCCCAGTAAATCTTCATGGTCTCTGATAAGGCGACACAAAATATCTTTATCATTGTTGTTCATAACGAAATCCATAAATATAAGGAAAGGTAACCGGATGCAATTATTAAGCTGATTATGGTCACGGGTGCACTGACCTTGAAAAATTCCATGAATGAAATATTAACATTGTGCCGTTTTGCCATGCCAACCGATACAATATTGGCCGAAGCTCCGATCATGGTAAGGTTGCCTCCCAGACACGCGCCAAGAGACAAGGCCCACCATAAAATATCATGGGGGATCGGGGTGGCTTCAAGCATCAGGTTAACAATTGGAATCATGGTAATGGTAAAGGGAATATTATCCAAAAAACCGGAGACTAGACCTGATCCCCAGAGGACAACCAGCACCACAACATAGGGATTATGCCCAACGCGCATGAATATATTCCGCGCTATCCATTCTATAACCCCTTTTTCTTCCAATATACCCACAAGGATAAAAAGACCGGCAAAAAACAGCAGCGTGCTCCACTCCACTTCTTCAAGAACCTGCTCAACATCGACAGGCACCAATACCAAAAGCACCATTGCCATAAGAACAGCTGCTACCCCAGGGGTTATCTTGGTGACGGTTTGGGTTGCGAACAGTCCAATTACAAATACCAGACACCCCAGGCTTTTGGCCAGGAACACCTTGTCCAGAGTTGTCTCCAGGAAATTGTGACGGATTTTGGCGAGCAACAACTGGACTGAAAACAACTTGGCCAGGTTTCCGTCAATGGGTCTGAATTTTTCACGGTTAGTGACCCAAAAATAAAACATTACCGCTGTAAAACTCAACAACACCGGTAAACTCAGGTTAAGAATAAACTGGTTGAAAGTCAGCCCAACCTTGGAACCGATGATGATGTTGGGTGGATCGCCAATTAAGGTGGCCGTACCACCGACATTGGAAATAAGTGCCTGGCTTATTACAAACAGTTTTGGATCGAGACCCATGCCTACGGTCAGTTCAATGACGATCGGAACAATGATCAAAACTGTGGTCACGTTATCGAGAAAAGCGGAAAAAGCCACAGTAACCACCGAAAACAATACAAGTACCTTAAGAGGATTGCCACCTGTAAGCTCGGCAATTTTTACCGAAACCATTGTGAAAAAGCCCGACCTGCGCAAAACACTTACTATGGTCATCATACCCAGTAAAAGCATGATGGTTTCAAAATCGATGAAATGGACAGCGCTGCGTTCGTCCACTACGTGCAAAACCAGCAGAACCATAACCCCTAGCAAGGCGGCGACAGCCTTGTTGATCAACTCCAGGGAAATGGCTATGTAGACCAAAACAAAAACAACAACAGGAATAAGGGCTCCGTCCATCGGAAAAGACACCTTTCTTTCCCCTTGCCGGAAGATCAGGCGGTCAACAGGAAAACACGGACTGCAAGGAGAAACGATAAAAATAAAAAACAGACTGTAAAAAGCAAAAGGGTGCATGTATAATTAGCATTTGGGCTGGTGTCAAATTGAAAATCAAATAACGAAAATTTATTTGTATGTCCTTTTCCGCACGCGAAAAATTGCGCCGTTTCCTTGATCTTTTCAGTGGAGAAGATCACGTTTTGCTACCCATTGTTGCTGACCCTGATGCCATCGCCAGCGCTATGGCCGTCAAACGCCTTTTGTGGCGTAAAGTAAGTTCAGTTACCATTGCCAACGTCAACAAGATATCTCGTCCAGACAACCTGGCCATGGTACGCCTGCTTTCAGTCGGCATGGTCCCTTACAGCCAGGTCGATTCCTCACGCCACAATTGCGTGATCCTGGTCGATGCCCAGCCAAATCACCATCCGGTTTTTGAAAATTTGAAAATCCGGGCAATTTTGGACCATCACCCGAATACAAATCCCCAGGTTGATTTTGCCGACATTCGCCCTGACTATGGCGCTGTTTCTTCCATGTTGACTGAATATCTTAAAGCCGCCAGAATCAAACCATCTTCAAAACTAGCCACCGGTTTATACCTGGGCATCAAAACCGACACGGCAAACTTTGAACGCCAGGCTCTGATGGAAGATGTACGGGCTTTTCAATTCCTGTTCCGTCATACCAACACAGCTCTTGCCAGACGAATAGAACAGGCTGAAATAAAACGCGGATTTCTGAAGTTCTACCTCAAGGCCATCGAAAGTTATAAAATCCGTAAGGCCCGCTGCTATGTACATCTTGATCAGGTACCTTCTCCGGATCTCTGTGTTCTGATTGCAGATTTTTTCATGCACCTTGATTCCATCACCTGGAGTATCGTCTCGGGAATATACCAGGACCGTCTGATAGTAATCTTCCGCAACGACGGGCTGCGTAAAAACGCAGGCCTGGTTGCCAGGGAAAGTTTCGGACCATGGGGAAAGGCGGGTGGTCATAAAAGTGCCGCCCGGGCCGAAGCTGTGCTTGAACAGCTCAAAGATGAGATAAATCTTAACGATTCTCAACTGGTGGTCCGCTGGATAATCAGGCGGGTTGAAAAAAGGGCTACTTATGCCAGGGCCGGAGGGACCGCCCAATGAATCCCAAGGTTACAATCCTCGGATCAGGCACTTGTGTGCCCCGCCTTGAGCGCAGCTCCTGCAGTGTGCTGGTCGAAATCAACTCCAGCTTGATTCTGCTGGACATGGGCCCGGGTACAATCCGACGCCTGCTAAGAACCGGTAAAGGACTCGACGATATTACCCACATTTGCATAAGCCACTTTCACCCGGATCACAGCGCCGAACTGGCTGCATTCCTGTTTGCCTCCAAGTACGGTGACCCACACCGACAACAACCACTCAGCATTGTGGCAGGTCCCGGGTTCAATGCCTTTTTTAAAGCTCTTCAAAACGTTTACGGCCAATGGATCGAACTTGGAAATAATTTATTGCAAATACGGGAAGTAACGGCAAATCAAAGGCCTCTTTGTTTCCCTGATTTTGAACTGCAGACAGCCCCTGTCGCCCATAACCCGGAAAGCGTGGCCTTCCGAATTAACACCTTGCCGGGTTATTCCATAGTCTATTCCGGTGATACTGATTATTGTAACGAACTGGCAGATCTTGCGGTAAAGGCCGACCTGCTGATTTGCGAATCTTCAACTCCTGACGAGCACAAAATCTCCGGTCACCTGACACCATCGTTGGCCGGGCAAATAGCCAGCACAGCCGATGTGGCCAAGCTTGTCCTGACCCACTTTTACCCCGTGTGTGATTCGGTCGATATTGCCAAACAGTGTCGTACCACGTATAAGGGACCTTTGATAATTGCAGAAGATCTATTGACAATAAACTTGGATTATTGACTCGCAGTAAATTTGACAGGTAATCACCATGCGCTATTATCCGGTCAATTTGGATATCCGCAACCGCAGTTGCCTGGTGGTAGGCGGCGGCCCCGTAGGTACCCGTAAGGTAAAAACCCTTCTGCAATGTGGGGCCAAGGTTAAACTCGTCAGCCCGAAAACCGGTAAAACTCTGGATGAGCTATCCCGGAAGGGCCAAATCGAATTCCACCCTCGTCAATACGAAACAAAAGATTTGGAGGGTGTTTTTCTGGTTATTGGCGCTACCAACGACGAACACTTGAATCGCAGGATTCACCAGGATGCTGAACAGGCCGGGTGTTTGTGTAATATCGCCGACCGTCCCGAGTTGTGCAATTTCATCCTGCCGTCGATTGTACAACGTGGAGATTTGACCATTGCCATTTCTACAGCAGGGTGCAGTCCGGCCTTCGCCAAACACCTGCGGCTGGAGTTGGAAAAACAATTTGGGCCGGAATATGGACCATTCCTGGAATTGATGGGAGCTATTCGCAAAATCCTGCTGGCCAGAGAGCATGCACCGGAAGCTCACAAGGCTCTGTTCACCAGCCTGATCACCGGTAACTTGCTTGAACTTGTAAAAAATAAGGATTACTCAGGGATAAACAAGCTATTGGAAAACATCCTTGGGCCCGGTTTTGATTGCAATCAGTTAATGACCAAGAACCCCGGATAAAGAAAGAAGGAACTGCCATGGAACTGCTCGCTCTGCTGGCTGTACTATTATATATGCTCAGTTCTGCCTGGTACTTTGCCTTTCTCTTCTTCCAAAAAAAATTGTTACGGCAACTTGGTTGTGGAATGCTGGCAGCCGGTTTTGCCTGTCAAACGATCTCGATTGGGATTGCTTTTGCCGATTACGGTCACATCCCGGCAACCAACCTGCACGAAACCTTGAATCTGTGCGCCTGGGCTCTTGTAGGCGCCTTTCTGGTTTTCCAATACCGTTACCGGGTTAACATCCTCGGCATTTACGCCGCTCCCATGGCGGCCTTCATCATGATTGCAGCCTCACAGTTGCCCAAGGCAACGACCAACACGCCGGCTGCACTTTTGAAAGGTTTCTGGCTGGTTGTCCATATTGTTACTATTTTTCTCGGCGATGCCGCTTTGGCTCTTGCCTGCGGGGTTGGTATTCTCTACCTGCTTCAGGAAAAGGCCATCAAGCAAAAAAGCGCTGGATTTTTTTTCAAACGCCTGCCCTCGCTGGACCTGCTCGATACTACCGGTCATGCCTGTATTGTTACCGGTTTTACTCTCTTGACCATTGGAATTATCACCGGGATGATCTATGCCAAAGCTGTTTGGGGCCATTTCTGGAAATGGGATCCAAAAGAAACCTGGTCTGCCATCACCTGGGTCTTTTACGCGGCATTGCTCCACGAAAGACTGGCCGTTGGATGGCGCGGCCGGCGGGCGGCAATTATGGCCATTATTGGTTTTACGGTCTTATTGTTTACTTTCTTGGGAGTCAATTTCCTGCTAAAAGGCCACCATGGTCAATTCATGAAGCCTTGATTCGGCCTGAAAGCCCAGTGTTATATGAATAAGATACTGATATTAGGTTTAAATCATAAAACAGCACCGGTGGAAGTCCGTGAGTGTCTTGCTTTTTCCGAAGCTGATACGGAAATGGCCCTGGAAAAGTTGATGGCCGATCCGGCCATTGCCGAAAGTGTCCTGTTATCGACCTGTAACCGGGTTGAGCTGATAATGACCGCCGCCAGTGATCCGGCAGGAGCAGTGGCCGCTGCAAAACAATTCCTGGCCGCTTCCAGGCAGCTTGAG
The DNA here is from genome assembly GCA_027025615.1 of Desulfobacteraceae bacterium. GTDB lineage: Bacteria > Desulfobacterota > Desulfobacteria > Desulfobacterales > Desulfosarcinaceae > JALVQM01. The sequence goes on from JALVQM010000404.1 coordinate 23,017, forward strand.
TTGGAAAAATTTGAAACAGCTTTGTACCTGCACCAGGGCCAGGAGGCTGTCCGCCATCTTTTTCGTGTGGCTTCCAGCCTTGATTCAATGATGGTTGGTGAACCGCAAATTCTTGGTCAAATAAAAGAAGCTTATAGGACTGCGACCATCAAAAAAACATCCGGTGTTATTTTAAACCGTCTGTTACACCGGGCTTTTTTCGTGGCCAAACGGGTCCGTAGTGAAACCGGTATCGGCGATCATGCCGTTTCCATAAGCTATGCAGCCATTGAACTGGGACGCAAGATCTTCGGTTCCCTGGCAGGTAAACGGGTTTTAATGATAGGTGCCGGCGAAATGGCGGAATTGGCCGTGGAACACCTGATTCGCAATAAAGTTGAACATGTTGAAGTGGCCAATCGTACCTTTGAAAGGGCTGTGATCCTTGCCCGGCGTTACCGCGGCAATCCGATCCAGATGGATGAAATAGACCAACGCCTCATTGAAGCCGATATTATCATAAGTTCAACAGGGGCACCAGATTATGTTATCAAGCGTGACCAGGTAAAGAGTATTCTGCGCAAAAGGCGCAACCGTCCTTTGTTTTTTATCGACATTGCCGTTCCCAGGGATATCGATCCACGTATAAACCGGCTGGGCAATGTATTTGTATATGACATAGACGATCTCAAAGGAGTAGTGGAAGAAAATGTTGCCGATCGCCAGAAGGAAGCTTTGAAGGCCGAAAGAATAATCGACGAAGCTGTTATCAGCTTCAGCAAGTGGTATGCCAGTTTGGATGTAGTGCCGACAATTGTCGCTCTGCGCGACAAGTGCCACGCGGTTGCCAGGCAGGAAGTCGAAAAAACTTTGCATAGTATCAGTGGGTTATCTGAGCGGGAGCGCCACTCCATATTCAAAATGACGGAAGTCATAGTCAACAAGATCCTTCACGAACCCACCGCTTACCTGAAAAGCGAAGGATGCTACGGCAACAAGACTGCTTCCATCGATATTGCCCGCAAGCTTTTTAATCTGGACGGCAACCAGGATGGCATCGAAAAATGACCGCCAAGAGCCTTTAGGGCACGATGGCTGCATTGGGCAGCGAGACACTCCCGGTTGCAGGCTGCAGAAGAGAAAAAGTTGCCGCAGGGCCATGACCATGGCCCGCTCTGGCCCGGACCAGGGATATAAACTTCAGATTTCCGGCAAATTTTACATACATCCAAAATAAATACCATGCTAAATGATTTCAATTGTTAGGAGGATAATTTATTGAAACGGATAGCTTTTCTTTTTCCCGGACAAGGCTCTCAAAAAGTTGGTATGGGCCAGGATGTCTACCAGGCCCTGGAAGAGGCCCGCATTGTTTTTGAAACGGCTGAAAAGGTTTCCGGCTTACCGGTCACAAAGCTTTGTTTTGACGGCCCCATGGATGAGCTTACCCAAACCGTCAATCTTCAACCGGCTATCACAGCCGTTAATCTGGCCTTGTTAACGGCCATTGAAAAAGCAGGAATCAAGCCGGTTGTAACTGCAGGTCACAGCCTGGGGGAATACAGCGCCTTGTGTGCAGCCAAGGTTCTGGAACCCGTTGATACTTTTAAGCTTGTTTTTGAACGCGGCAGGTTGATGCACCGCGAGGCAAGTGCAAACAAGGGCGCCATGGCGGCTGTAATTGGCCTGGATATAGAACAGGTCAACGAGCTGGTCACCAGGGCTTCGGAAAACGGAATTGTCTCAGTTGCAAACCATAACAGCCCCCAACAAATAGTGATAACGGGACAGCCTGAAGCCGTAAAACAGGCAGGGAAGCTGGCGTCCGGGGCAGGCGCCAGAGCCATCCCCTTGAAGGTCAGCGGTGCCTGGCACAGCGCCCTGATTGGCGGAGCGGAAGCCGAATTCACCGCCCTGCTCGAAACCATAACCTTCAACAAACCTGCCAATCCTGTCATCCAAAATTATTCGGCCGTTGCCGAATCTAACCCGGCCACTATCCGCAACGCTATGGCCAAACAGCTTTGCAATCCTGTTCGCTGGTACGAATCCATGCACCATATGGATGCTTTTAACATTGACATCTATGTAGAAATAGGACCCGGCAAGGTGTTGACCGGACTGTTGAAAAAGTGCCTGCCACAAATAGACAAAACAGCTGTCTTCAATGTAAGCGATATGAAATCTCTGGATAAATTTCTGGAAGCTGTCGGTTAAGTCAGACAACCACCTGTTACGGCGCAGGCTTGCTTGTGCCTGCCCCGTAACAGGGCAAAAAGTTGTCTTGATGGGAGGCTATAGACAAAATCACCATTAGTCTTCCGGTTCAACCCAGACAATATGTTCCTTGTTGACGAACAGGGTCTTGCCGGCAACATCGCCAAAAGAGGCTTCAACCAGAACTACAAACGGCCCTTTCTGAATCGTAAAAAGTTCCGACACTCTTTGATTGGGAGTAATATTAACCTTTCCCTGAAGAGTCGATCCATCGGTTGTTTTAATGGTTATGGTACGGTAATCAGTTTGATAATCCTTCTTGTCTTCTGCCATAGGTACCTCTCAATGTTTGATTATGAGTAAAAGAGCTCAAGGGTCTTGTCCTTAGTATCCAGTAAAATATTTATCACCCCTTTTTACCCCTAAAACAGATATAATTAACAATTTTTACGACAATGCCGATAACCAAACAAGGGAAAATTAGACTTGCTCATCTGAAAAATTTGTTTACATTTATTTATTGATATATTAGAAGTTGATCTTTTCTAGGAGGAAGGAAAAATTAAAACCTGAATGAAGGTTTGCCATGAAAAAGAAAGATTTGAAATATTTTGAAGACTTGCTCAATAATCGGTTGCAGGAGCTGCTGAGCCACGCTGATGATACAGTATCCGGCATGACCGCTCCCAAGGAAAATTTCCCTGATCCAACAGACCGGGCAACCTTGGAGTCGGATCGCAATTTCATGCTGAGAATCAGGGACCGTGAGCACAAACTGATTAAAAAAATCAAAAAGGCCCTGGAGCGGATCGAGAACGGCACCTTTGGAATTTGTGAAACCTGCGGGGAGGAAATCTCCATTGCCAGGCTCAAGGCACGTCCGGTAACCACCCAGTGCATTGAGTGCAAAACCAAAGAGGAGGCCTACGAAAAAGCACTTGGACTCTGAAACAAGGGCAAAGGTAGATCTCCACATCCACTCGACGGCATCAGACGGATCCCTCGAGCCAAATGCCATCGCGGCGTTAGCGGTCGAGCAAGGCTTGGCCGCTATTTCTTTGACTGATCACGATACGGTTGCTGGTGTCCAGCAGATTCTTGCTTCCCCCATTGCCGGATCTCTGGAGTTTCTAAGTGGAATTGAAATAAGTGCAGCTCCTCCGGAAGGATTCGATTTCCAGGGAAGCATCCATATTCTTGGTTACGGCTTTAATGCCACCGACTCCCGGATGTTAACAACTATTGAACAGCTAGCCCAGGCGCGATCACAACGAATCCCCAAAATTATCGACAAGTTAAGGAAATCCGGAATTGACATAGACCCCGACCGGGTACAGCGCCACATAGGCAAGGCCGCAGCCGGCAGGCCTCATGTCGCCCGGGTTCTGGTCGAAATGGGCATTGTCAAGGATGTGGATACGGCATTTGACCTTTGGCTGGCAAAGGGACGGCCGGCCTATGTAGACAAATACCGCCTGCCGGCTGACCGGGCCATAAAGATTATCAGAGGGGCCGGGGGCCTGGCTGTTCTTGCCCACCCTTACCTGATATTTAAGGATATCGACAACCGCCTTAAAAAAATGATTGCCCGGCTTAACCAAATGGGTTTGGAGGGTTTAGAGGTTTTTTATCCCAAGCACCCGCCGGAAGTGGTCAAAGCCCTCAAGGATATGGCCCGGGGACAAAACCTGGTGATAACCGGTGGAACTGATTTTCATGGCGCAATTACACCCGAAATTAAACTTGGTGCAGGTACCGGCAATTTCCAGGTACCTTATCATGTCTTCCATAACCTCAAACAACGCATTGCCGCAAAACAGCAAAATTGACTGTTATGAAATCTGAACAGCCTGCCATTTACACCAAGCTGGAAAAATTACTGAACTATAAATTTGATGATCCTGCCCTGCTGGATGAAGCCCTGCGACACCGTTCCTATGTCAATGAACAGAACGACACTCTATTGTCAGACAATGAAAAACTGGAATTTTTGGGAGACGCGGTTATCAATCTCGCAGTAGGGCACCTGTTGATGATTAAATACCCGCATTTCAAAGAAGGTGACCTTTCGCGGACAAGGGCCAGCCTGGTCAATGAAAACCAGCTTGCAGAAATTGCCCGGCAAATAAAACTGGGCAACTTTATCAAGCTTGGCAAAGGCGAAAAGCAATCCCGGGGACAGGAAAAAGACTCGATCCTGGCAGACGCACTTGAAGCCCTGGTGGCGGCGGTCTACCTTGATGGAGGTTTTGACACGGCCTTTGGGGTTGTCAGGCATCTGTTTCAGGCTTGCCTGGGAAAACAGGTTGAGACCAGGGCCGTGCCGGATTATAAAAGCCACTTGCAGGAAATTGCCCAAAACCAATATCATACTATACCCAGATACCGTATAGTTGCGGAAAAAGGCCCGGCCCATGCAAGAATTTTTCAGGCTGAAGTAAATGTTGCCGGTACTCATGCGCTAGGCAAGGGCAAAAGCAAAAAGGCAGCCCAACAGGATGCTGCCCGCCAGGCCCTTGACTTGCTTTCGGCCGGCTTAGAAAAAGACTGACCTTTTAACAGAGAAAACAACCATGTCCGGCAGCCGCCCCTTTGTCATCCCAATCTTTCTGGTCCACCAAGGCTGCCCGCATAAGTGCGTCTTCTGCAATCAGGCTCTTATCACGGCCCACCCACCCCAGTTGCCTACCCGACAACAATTTCACAAACAGGTGGCTGAATTTTTACGGTACCGCGGCACCAGGCGCAACCGGGTACAGATCGCTTTTTTCGGTGGAAACTTTTTGGGTCTTGATAAAGTCGATGCAAAAAGATTGCTTGGCTGGTCTCAGCAATGGGTGGACCGGCGCAAGGTAGACGGAATCCGTTTTTCCACCAGGCCGGATACCATAAATTCGGCGACTCTGGATATTCTGAAAAAATTCTCTGTTGAAACCATCGAACTGGGCGTTCAGTCAATGAACGACAAAGTTTTGATCGCTTCGGCCCGTGGCCAT